>JBKJLN010000350.1:0-34027 GCA_046596935.1 Acidimicrobiales bacterium | reverse complement strand
GTGCGACCATCAGCCTGGCGACCTCGGCTGGAACGAGCAGCGGTACTGGATCAGCGAGCCCCCTCGCGGGATCGGTTGCTGCCACCGCTGGGGTCGCCACTGGAACCGGCGCTGCGTACAACGCCAGTGTCACGACCAGTGCCGCAACCAACGTCAACGCTGGGACGGCAACTGGAACCGGAACCTCCTTCAGTGCCAGCGCAAGCATCGCCCCGAATGCGAGTGCCGGGTCAGGCACCGGCTCGGCCGGAAACACGACGATCTCGACGACCGACGACGCTCCCGCCGACACGGCGACAGGGACCGGGACGGCGTATGGTCCGAGTCTCGCGGTCACGGTCAATGCCGACGTCTCGGCTGGGACAGGAGCGGCTGGGAACGCGACTGGCGTTCCTGCCATCGATGCGGTTTCTGGAGTTGCCACTGGCTCTGGCAACTTTGCCAATCCCAGTGCCAGCGTCGCGCCGAACGCCGGAGCGCTCGGGACCGGATCGGCTTACAACGCCACGGCCGTCACTCAAGGAACCGGGGCCGCCAACCCTGGAGCCGCAACCGGGTCCGGCTCAGCCGCCAACGTCGCCACTCATGTTGCGGTCAATGCCCAGGTCGCAAGCGGAACAGGGTCGGCATACGACACGACCATCCTCATTGCCACCGGGGCAACTCCGACATTCGGTGGTGGTGGACAAGGAAGGCTGCGTCCGCCGCTGCGGCCGGTCGAGATCACCCTCCATGTGGAGTGGTCAGTCCTCACGGTCGTCGAAGCGATCCTCGACGTCCGCTGGCGAGTTGCGACGACTGCAACGCAAGAGGTGCAAAGTGGCTGGCGAACGATGGGCTTCATCGATGATGATGTACCCAACGAGTGGTCAGTCCTGGATCTTGATCCGGTCACCAAAGCGAACCGGGCCATCCTGTTGATGGAGATCGATCCTGATCTCCTCCTGAAGTAAGGAGAATCGTGACTGGTCTTGTCTCGGTCATCGTCCCGACTTTCAACAGGACCCGTCTCCTTCTCGACCGCTGTGTTCCAACGATCCTGGAGCAGACTCACGACGAGCTGGACATCCACATCGTGGGTGATGGGACCGAGCAGGAGACAGTCGATGCTCTGGCCGACTTCCCGGACCCACGAGTTCGATTCACGAACCTGCCGCATCAGGTCTACCCCGAGAACCCGAATGACAAGTGGGGCGTGCTCGGACTCAACGCTCTGAACCATGGCCTCGATACGGCCAAGGGTGACTGGATCGCAGTCCTCGCAGACGATGACTCGTGGGCTCCGTTCACGATCGAAGCTCTGCTGGCCGAAGCCGTCAAGACGGGAGCTGACTTCGTCTACGGCAAGGCGATCACGCCGTGGGCTCAGGTCTACGGCCGATGGCCTCCATCAGCCATGAACTTCACCGATGGCTCGTATGTCTATCGCAACGGCATGGGCTATCGCTACGACCCAACTTGCATCGAGCGAGGTCTGCCCGAAGACGCCGATCTGTGGACGAGAATGATCGCGGACGGAGTGAAGTTCGCCTTCCTCGACCGGATCGTCCACTACTACTTCCCCAATCCCCGTTGATCCCAGTCCTCGCCGCACCGACGCTGTACCGAACGGATCTGCTGACTCGGATGATCGGTTCGATCGACGAGGAGGTGCAGACGCTTCTGGTCATCGACAACGGAGGGCGAGTCCCTGAAGACTTCCCGGCCCATGTCGTTCACCTGCCGCACAACATCGGCGTTGGAGCGAGCTGGAACCTCGTGTTCCAGTTGACGCCGCGAGCACCGTGGTGGCTGATCGTCAACGACGACGTGGCATTCGGACCTGGGGACCTTGCTCGTCTCAGTTCCGTCATGGATGATGAAGAAGCAAAGATCGCGATGCTGCTTGGCTTCGCCGCCTTTGCCATCAACCAGGCGGCGCTGGAGAAGACCGGCTTCTTCGATGGGAACCTTCATCCTGGCTACTGTGAGGACAACGACATGACTTGGCGGGCCAAGCTCGTGGGCGTGCCTCTCGTGGAAGTCGAAGGGCATCTCGAACATGAAGGCAGCGCGACCATCCGTGGTCACCCGCTGTATATGAGCCAGAACGGGACCACATTCCCGCAGAACCTGAGCTACTACCACTCCAAGTGGGGTGGTAATCCTGGCCAGGAGATCTACGAGACACCGTTCAACAAGGGCGGTGACCCGAGCGCAGTCCGACTTTCGATCGGACGGCTCAATCAGTACGCCTGGGCGCGATTGAAGCCTGGGACGTAGGAGGAAGCAATGGCCGCAGCTCTCACCATTGTCCCGGCGTCCGGGGCCATCACGGCAGTCAAGTCAACCTGCCACATCTACGTCACGGGCACACCCGCGAACGCCGCCGACGGCACCGAGATCACCTATCGCATCCGTGGTCGCCTGGCCGGTCAGGACGATCTGATCAGCCACAAGTTCGCCCCGAGCCAGGCCGAGAAGCACCAGTGGGATGACGTCACGTTCCCGGCCTCGGGTACGTGGACTGTGACCCTTCGCAACGCCACCACCGACGCCCAGGTTGCCACTGCCAGTGTTGTGGTGGCCTAGAGATGAACGAGTCGCTCGTCTACACCCAGACCCGCTACGTCCGCACTGGTTCCGGCAAGATCCACGAGCAGATCAAGATCAAGGGTTCCTGGCGCGTGGACGAGCGATGCAACCTCGACGACGCGAACGCCGCGATCCTCGATGATGTCAGCGATCAAGACGATCTCTGCGAGTATTGCTTCCCGCCCGCGAAGGAATAGGGAAGCAACATGACAGGCCGCATCATCAAGGGGTTGCACGGCCATGACCGTGTACCCAGCAGGAGAGCCGACATGGGCAACGAGCAGAGCACCACCACGACAGCGCCTGACGGCGACGTGATCACGACCACGGATGCCACCGCATCCACGCCTTCCACCGAGACCAAGACGGTCCCGGAGTCGCCGGATCGCTCGGCAACGCTTCCCGCCGACCTCCAGCGAGGCGACATCGAGCCCAACAAGAAGGGCTAGGCGTCTTGCAAAGCCCTTCATCGATGAAGTAGAGTCGCTCCAGCTTCAACGGAGCTTCAGAGGCTCCAAACGTCGAATGGCGACGTGATCACAACGTAACTTCCGCGACCCTGGCGCGATTCCCAGGGTTGCCCTCACAGAAGCCCCGCTCTGGATAGCGGGGCTTCTGTCTGCCCCGGAGGCTTATGGCTCGGGTTCTCTTCATCGCTGACGCAGGAGCCCACACGGGCTTCGGGCGAGTGACTCACTCCATCGGAGACCGGCTCGTCACCAAGTACGGCCATGACGTCCACTGCCTGGCCATCAACTTTGATGGCGACGCGGGCAAGTGGCCGACACCGATGAAGCTGTATCGCGCCAACCGGAACGATCCGCGAGACGTCTACGGCACCGCTCGCTACGTCGAGATGCTGGGCGAAGTCATGCCCGATGTCGTGGTCATGATCCAGGACCCGTTCGCGCTGATGAAGCTGATCTTCCGCAACAAGCACGACACGGATCTGATCCTGGCACGCTTCCGGCCGATCATCGCCTACATGCCGATCGACGGCATCAACCAGCCAGAGACATGGCAGAAGCTGCCCACGGTCTTCCGGGACCAGCTCGAACCCATGGAGGGTGGCACCGGCCCATCATTCCATCCGGTCGCGATGAGCCGGTTCGGTCAGAAGATCCTGAAGTCCGCACCGATGATCTACCACGGCGTCGATGACAAGATCTACCGCCCGGCCGCACCAGACGCTCCGCTGACCACTTCGACTGGCCTCAAGGTCACGTCCAAGCGGGAAGCCAAGGCGGCAGTTGGCGTGGACCCGGACGGGTTCCTGGTCCTGCGGGTCGATCGCAACTCCGATCGCAAGAACTACGCCGACACCTGGCGGGCTCTGGTTCCGCTGATGAAGAAATACCCGGACATGCACGCCTGGTTCCATTGCAAGGGCCAGGGCGACGGGATGGAGCTGCCGGAACTCTTCAGCCGTGATGAGGAGACCGCCAGCCGGTTCACCTTCCCCGGCAAGCACAACACGGTTCAAGGCTGGCAGGAGCAGGATCTCGCGATCCTCTACAACGCCGCCGACCTGTTCGTGTCCACATCGTGGGGCGAGGGCTTCGGCCTGACTCTCGCCGAGGCCGCCGCGACAGCTATTCCGATCGTGGCCCAGAACTGTTCATCGATCACAGAAGTGGTCGGGCCTGGCGGCCTGCTCATTGAGCCAGAACGACTGATCGCGGTGTTCGCAGGTCACGACCAGTGGCTCCCGAACGTGTCCGAGTTCACCAAAGCAATCGAGACCCTCTATCTCGACCGGGATCTCCGGCGAGACCTTGGAGAAGCAGGCCGCAACCACGTCCTCACGAGCTTCTCGTGGGACACCGCCGCTGCCGAGTTCTCCTCTCTCATCGATGGACTGGCCCAGCAACCCGCTGGAAGTCCTGGAGGCCCCCATGTCAGATCCAATCGCTCTGCCCGTCGCTCTGCCCGTCGCAACCCTCCGAAGCACGCTGGGCGGTGAAGAGGGCAACGATCCCAAGTTCAAGATCTTCACTGGTGCGCTGAAGGCGTACGAGGACAACGGCCGCAAGCTCCTGAGTTGCACCGCTTCCTCGTCCGTCGAGGATCTGCACGGCGACACCATGACCGACGACTGCGTTCGGGACATGGCCTCGCAGGCCAAGATCAAGAACATGACGATCTTCCTGAACCACAAGTACGCGGTCCCCGAGGACGTCTTCGGCAGCACGGTGGACACGCGAACGGTCAGCCGCTCCGCGAACGCCGAGGGCAAGGCCGTTTGGGACTTCGACCTCGACATGGTCGTGAACGAAGCCAACCCTCGCGCCGTCAACACCTACGCCGCGCTGAAGGACCAGGGCGTCAAGCTCGGCGTGTCCATCGGCGCGATGATCAGCGAGTGGGAGTTCAAGGACAAGGAGAAGGGCTTCTTCGGTGGCATGACCATCAAGAAGGTTGACCTTCTCGAAGCGTCCATCGTGGGCATCCCCGCCAACCCTCGCTCCTGGGTGCAGAACGCCGTCAAGGCGATCAAGAGCGTCCACGGAGAAGAGGATGAGCCCGAGCTTGAGCCGGGCCTCACCGATGACGAGAAGGCCAAGGCAGCCCTGGCTGACCTGAAGCCGAAGGACGCGCCCGAGACTTCCGAGGCCACGAGCGAGCCGACGGACGAGGCACCAGCCGCTCCAACTGACAACCTGGCCAACGCGGCTCCCGAAGGGGACACCGCCGCCGACGCCCCGGCAACGAACGAGGCCATCAAGGCCGAGGAACCCACGAGTCCCGTGGACCTCGAAGCCGCCAAGGCAGCAGCCGTCGCTCATACCGCCTCAGAGAACGATCCGACCACCAAGGACTTGATTCTCTCGCTCATCGCCAGCCTTGAACAGGCCGTGGCAGAGCGGGATACGGCCCAGGGTGAGCGTGATCTGGCTCTGGCCAAGGTGCTTGAGAAGGACGCGATGCTGACCGACGCAGCCGAGATCATCGCCACCATCGCCAAGACCCCGCTTGGACGCAAGACCGCGTTCACGGGTCCCGTGAAGACCTTCCAGTCCCGGTTCGCCGGGATCTATGACGAAGGCTTCCTCAAGATGCTGGAAAGGGACTAATACCGTGGGTTTCGAGCTTTCTCCGGAAAGCCTCAAGAAGATCAAAGAGGCGCTGGGCGAACTCGGTCCCGCTCTCGACAGCCAGAACGACACGCCGAACCCGGCTGTCGCGAAGGTTGGCGCGGGCGATGGGCCTGAGCTTGCTCCTCGTCGCTTCCTCTCCGCAGCCGACCAGGTCGAGCTGCGCGAGCGTCTCCACAAGATGAGCACGCCTCAGCTCGGCGCGATGTTCAGCTCACAGGCTCGCAAGCAGAACCAGGGCATCCCCGTCGATGTCTGGATGGCTTCGGGTGGTGGCCGATCGATCGAAGCTGCAATCTCGGGCGATCCGTTCCTCCAGAAGGCTCTCGACACGGCTGGTGGCGCTGCCCTGATCCGACAGGATCTGGAGCCGCTCCTGTACGAGCTGTACATCCGCGAGTTCCCGGCCTGGGATCGGTTCCGCAAGGAGCCTGCGAACGGCCTGGTCCACGCCTACAACCGGAGCACGAGCTTCGGCGACGCCCAGTTCATGACCGAGCTGGGAACTGTCACCGATGACACGGCGGTCTACGAGCGGGCGACAACCCCGATCGCGGTCCTCGCCACTCGGCGCGGCGTCTCGCTCAAGAACCAGTACGCCACCCTCGCGGGCGGCGCAGGGTTCAACCCGGAGCAGCTTGAGATGCAGGCCGGTCTCCGTGCCATCGCCCACAAGATGCAGAAGACCATCTTCCAGGGCAACGCGACCGTCTCGTCCGGCACCGCCTCCACCGAGGACGGGCTGTACGACGCGAACTCGTTCGACGGCCTGCGCAAGATTCTCAACACGGCCAACGCCGTGAACGTGAATCCGACCGCTGCCACCCCCGAGGACATGCGCGCCGCGATCAACACCGCCTCGATCACGACCATGCAGCTCGCTGGCCGCATCGATGTGGCGTACCTCGCTCCGGTCACCAAGGGCCAGATCGACGTCCAGCAGGACAAGAACGTCCGCTACATGGACAACTACACCAACGTCGGTCTCGGCGTGCAGGTGAACACGATCAACACCGTGTTCGGCGGCACCCCGCTCTTCGTCGTCGCTGGTGACTCGGTCGGGACGTACACCTACTCGGGTAACACCGTGTCGGACATCTACCTCCTCGACGAGAACAGCATCAGCATCCCGTACCTGGGCAGCGACGGTCCGACTGTGCTCGACATCCCGATGGGTGTCTCGGGTCAGCTCACCCACCTGTTCATCATCTTCGGGATGTGGGGCCTTGCTGTCAAGGCTCCGACGTTCAGCAACAAGGTCCGCGTCCGTCAGGCTTGATCCTGAACGCGGGTCCAACTCAGCCGGTGAACCACCTTGAAGATCGTCGGAACGGAAACTCCGTACTGACGACTCAACGAGGACAGGCTCTCACCGGCTGACGCGGATCGTCGGATGGCACGGACCCGATCGGGATCGAGCTTCGCTCCTGACTTGTCGGTTCCGTGCTTTCCTCGACCCTTGGCCCACATGTCGTCGTGGTTGTCCTGGATCGATCCATCGAATAGATGGTTCGGTCGGCAACATCGTCTCGTGTCGCAGCGATGCAGGACGTTCGCGACGGCTTCCTCACCGTGGAAGAGCCTCCAGGCAACTCGATGCGCTTGTTCGTACTTCGGTGCGGCAAACGTGCCGGTCTGGATCTTTCCATAGCCCCGTCCATCAACTGAGGCTGTCCATAGCCAGCAGCCAGTGGGGCCTTGATGAACCTTCGACCAGAAGCGTTCGGCGAGAGTCTTCATCCCCACATGGTAACTCGGAGGCCCGATGCCGCAGTACCTCACACCAGCCCGATATCGAACGATGGGAACTGGCGCGAGCCTGCCGAGCGATGGTGTCCTGGCGAATCACATCGCCAACGCCAGCGCGCTGGTCAACGCCTACTGCTGCGTGCCTGCGGGTTACGACTTTCGCGGCGGTTCCGTCACCGATGAACAGCACGTCTGGGATACGGGCAACATCAAGCGTTCGCCTTCCAACCGGGTGTGGCCGTTCAACCGTCCGATCAAGACCGTCGCCTCGCTGAAGATCGAGATCACCAACAACCAGAGCATCCTCTTCAACCAGGCGAACTCGCTGTACGTTCATTCCACCGAGAGCTGGGTGGAGCCGGTCGATCTGGCGCTGACGACCTTCGGTGTCTTCGGCTACGGGATCTTGCCGAACATCGGGTTGCGGCAGCCTGTCGCCAAGCTCACCTACACCTACGGCTATGACTTCACCGCGACCGACGAGTCGCTGGTCACAGCTTCAGGCTCGACGCTCTACGCCGACAACCAGTTCTTCACCGATGCCAACATCGTCCTCAAGAAGAACGGGACAACCGTGGCTGGTGCGAACTACACCGTCAATCGAACCGAGGGCACGGTTGCTCTCAGCACGCCGACGACTCCGGGTGAGCAGTACACGCTCACCTACCACTACAAGATCCCGAATGCGGTTGCACGTGCAACCGCCATGCTCGTCACCGATGTCGTGGGTGCGGCGTCGATCGCCAGCTCCGGTCTGTCGGGCCTGTCCGGGATCAAGGTCGAAGAGGTCGAACTCCGCCAGGGCAAGAACAACTTCCTCTCGTCAGGGATCGTTGGCCCGGCCGCCTCGATGCTCGCTCCCTACGTCGTGAGGTCCATGGCATGACCAGAACTCAGTTCCAACCCGGACCTGCCGAGGATCACTACCACGAAACCCTTGGCGTCGGAGAGCTGCCATCAGACATGGGCCATGGGTTCTCCGTCTACTGGTATAACGCCTCCGGCTGGACGTTGCCCAACGATGGTGGCTGGCGAACGTCGGATTATCCACCGACCGGTGTGTACTGGGACACTGACGGCTATCAGAACCCTGGTGGATTGCCGTATTTCGCGGCCATCGTCCCAGCGAGCGCGGGTGGCCTTTACTACGGGGACCTGAAAGTGGTCTACAAGAGCGCCATCTCTGGAGGGTTCGTGGGAGCCTTGATCGGCGGTTCTGATGTCTACACCGAGTGGGCTCCATGCGTCTTTGCTGATCTAACGAAGACGCAGGTTTTGATGTGCGTCACAACTCGCCTCTTGACGGACGGAGACAACGGCTGGGACTTCGCTAGCTTCGTGAACCTGTCAGGCCACGACGTGACGGTGACTCGCGTTGACTTCAAGGTTGCTCGTCTGTCGGCGATCCCTGCGACACCTGCCTGATGCCAATCACGTCGGAGACCCTGTCGGTCCTGCGCGGGGTGGCCAACACGATCATCACAGAGGATCTGAAGACCGAGGTCACGGTCTTGACCAGAACTCGCGACGCAGAGAACGCGTACGGCACGTCGGGCGAGAGCTGGGCTGGCACCACGACCTATCTGGCCTGGGTCAAGGAGATCAAGAACACCAACCTCGATGCTCCGAACAAGCTCCAGGGCACAGTCAACGAGTACGAGGTCCGGCTGCCGATCCACGCCATCGTCAACGTCGGAGACCGGATGGCCATCGGCGGCGACGTCTACGTAGTCAACGACACCAACAATCTCGACTCACTGCCGATCTTCATGAAGGCTCGGGTCAGGAAGTTCGTCTGATGGCCAAGAAGCGATCCTCGTACAAGTCCAACAAGGCCGCCGTGATGGAGCGGATCATGGCCAAGCTGGAAATGGGAGTGGACCGCAGCCTCAACTTCATCACCGGTGAGGCGATCAAGGCGGCCCCCGTTGGCAAGAAGGCCCGCGAGACCAGTCGCAGAGTCAAGGGCGAGAAGGTCACCGCGTTCCAGGATCGCCAGGCGAATACCTCGCTCAGCCTTCGTCAGCGTCATGCGGTCGTCAGGCAACTGAATGCCAAGTACGCAGGCCAGCGTGGCTCCGATGGCGAAACGATCAAGGCCATCACTGGTGTCTCGTCGTCGCTCCAGGGCGTGGTCATCCAGGGTCAGAACCGGTCGAGCACGGCGGCCTTCACAATCCGCTACCGAACAGGCAGTGGTCAGGAAGTCTCACCGCTCCATGTAGGAGCACCCGGTGGAAAGCTCCGGACGAGCGCCAGGTCGGGCGGGTATCTCCAGGGGCACATCGACCGCACTCCGGCCTTGCAGGCTGGGCTGCGAGTCAGCGGCAAAGTCAAGAGCGGCGCACCCTATTCGGCTCCGGTCGAGTTCGGTTACGCCGGAGCTGGCCGGGCGGGCAAGTCTGGCCATGCTGAGCAGCCATTCATGCGTCCCGCCAAGGAAGCCTTCAAGGCCAACTGGCGAGAGATCTTCAAGGGGTAGCGATGCCTACTGCACTCGCACCCATCAAACAGGGACTCGTGCAGGCGTTGCGGGCGAACGCAGCCTTGAAAGCCGCGATCAGCAACGAGATCCACGAGGCCGTAGCTCCCGAGGGAACGTCCTACCCGTTCCTCGTCTACCAGTTCGTCTACTCGCCTCGCCAGTTCTACTGGGGCGGGCAGATCATCCGGGCAGGCGCGGACGTATGGATCTACTCGAAGGACCAGGTCGAGGCCCATAACCTCGACCAGCTCTGCATCAACGCCGTGGACAGCATCGTGCTGAACCTCGGCTCGTCAGGGCAGACGTCCCTCTACTCGCGACGTGTGGCTGATTTGTCGTCAGCTTTCATCGATGAGGAGGGAACCAAGGTCTACCAGGTCGGCGGCACGTTCGACCTGTGGACCGACCAACTGAGCTAGGCATCGTCCTTGACGTGCAGCCACGATCCCTTGCGGTGAGTGACAGCGTCATAGAGCGTGGAGGCATTGACTCCAAGGTCTCTGGCGATCCTGGCGAACGGCACGCCGAGAGCGCGTCGTCGTTGTGCTTCGAGGATTAGCTCCTCGGTCAACACCGACGAGTGGTGGGCTGACCCTCGGGTCTGCGTGCCGTCTCGCTGGCGGTCCCGGTTGTTGTCGCCCTTGGTTCCAGTCGTGAGGTGATCCTCGCGGCAACAGAGCCGATTGTGACAAGGACCGTGCCGCACGGCTTCACCTGGCTTCAGCGGCCCGTGGCCCCTGATCCAGGCGTAGACGTGGGCACCGATGTACTTGCCCTCGAACCAGAAGTTGCCGTAGCCCGAACTGGCCACCGGGCCGGTCCAGACGCGGCAGTCACCCGACTGCGCGATCCGTCGATCGAACCGCTGATCGGGGGTCAGGGATCGGTGATAGACGCCCTTGGGCATGTCGCCTCCTATGGCCGTATGGATCTGAAGGATACACCAAGAAACCATGGCAAACTCGGGAACAAAGATTCATGGAAAGAATGGGGCCATCTACCTCGGCGGCGTCAAGGGCGGCGGCGGCATCAAGGTCGCTGCCAAGGCCGAGTGGACCCTCCAGCGGAACCGTGACTACGTCGATGCCACCGTCTTCGGTGACACCAACAAGACGTACCTCGCGGGTCTCCCCAACGTCCAGGGCACCTTCTCGGGCTTCCTGGACACCTCGGGTGACCTTCTTCTGTCGGCGGCCACGTCGGACAGCCAGGAGATCTACCTGTACGCCGACGACACCACGGCGTCTGCGTGGATCGCTCACGGTCCGGGCCTCATTGACGCGAACGTCACCGCGTCCAATACCGATGGTGTTCGGATGACCGGCGAGTTCCGTGCTCAGGGTGCGTGGATCATCTTCAGCTAATCCCCTGCTCCGGGTCACCTCGCCCCCAGGGTGACCCGGAGCTACACACAGGAGCGAAGTGAGCTTCCGTCTCAACAACGTCAACTGTTATGGCGGGTCGATCAAAGTGGTCGGTCTGGATGCAGTCGTGGGGATCTTCAGCAAAGCTACGCTCGAACGGCGTGGAGAGAACGGGCAGGGTTTACCTGTCTGGACTCTCCACGCCGTTTTGTCGTACGAGAACGAACTGCTGCTGAAGTCCGAGTCGTTCAAGAAGAAGTACATGATCGAACCCTGGAAAGACACGACCTATCAGGTCATCCCAGAGGACGGTGTCGAGATCAAATACGACAACGGCCACCTGATCATCGAGGGAGTAACGCTTGTCAAGCCACAGTGAGGCCGAGATGCCGACACCAATCACAAAGATCGATCCGCTGGCCACGCTCACCGAGACGCTTGATCTCGGGCTGCGCGGCAAGTTCAGCTTCCGTGAGCTGACCGTCGAGGAGAACGACACCTGCCGCGAGACGGCCACCGCCAAGGACGGCTCGTTCAATGGCCGGACCATGATGCGGATGATGGTCACGATCAGCTCGATCGAGCCGAACATCTCGCTGGAGTCCCTGAACAAGATGCCGCAGCGGGTCTACGCCGCGATCGTCGAGTTCGTCAACGATCTCAACGACTCGGAATCTCTCATGAGTGAGAAGACTGAACCGGGAAACTCCTGACGTCCGCTTACTTCGAGCGGGCCGAGATCGCACGGATGTTTGGTTCGATCCCATCAGCCGTGATCAAAGTCCCGATCAGTGAGTACCGCCGTATGCGGGCGTACTACCGGATTGTCTCCAACTGGAAGCCTGACACGGGCGTGACAGTGGAGCAGACGGGCATTCAGATCGAAGAGGGAGCTGTGATTGTCGAGTGACTGACGAGTCCTCTGGCAACGACCTCGGAACCCTGGAAGTCGGCGTTGTCGGCAACGCGACCGAGCTTGAGGCTGTCCTCACACGTGTCGAGAACCGGCTCAAGGAGCTGGTCGGACGTGACTGGAAAGTCAACGTCGGGGCCTCCGAGACAACTGAAGCTGCTGCGACTGGTCCTGCCCCCACCGGGGGCGGTAACAAGCGTGTCCGCGACCCGATCGCTGGCAAGGCGGCCCAGGAAGCCAAGAGGCTCCAGGATGAGCAGTCGCGCACCGAGCGTCTTGCTGCGGTTCAGCGAGCCGAGGACAAGCGGGTTCGTGACGCGATCAACACGCGCCGTGCAGCCGAGCGCAAGAAGGCTCTGGCTGAGAGTCGTCAGCCCGACTACTCACACATCCTCGACAAGCCGATCCCGCCAGCACGCCGGACCGAGGGTCGGCTCGCTCGCATCGCCGGGCTGGAGGCTGCTCCCGCCGCCGCCAAAGCTGAGGCTAAGACCGCCGCCAACCTGACATTCAAGACTGGCAGTGTCCGTCCCCAGGTCGAAAAGGATCTGGCTGAGCCGTTCGAGCTGAAGCTCACGGTTCCCGAAGTGGACATCAAGCTCAACATTGCGGGCATTCGCCAGCAAGTTCTTGAAGCGTTCTCGGGATTGGACATCGGTGTCGGAAGCGTTGGGGCCGCCAGGCCATCCGGTGAGACCCCTGCGGCTGCGGCCCAGGGTTCTCCGACACCTCACGGCCAGAGATCCTTCACCGATGCGCTCAATGCCACATTCAAGGGCACCGAGGGCCTGAGCGACTCGATCAACAGCCTCTACTCGCAGATCGCACGCGCCACTCGCGGTACGCCAGCCTCAGCCGCGTTCAACCGCGATGTGACCGACGGCAACGAGATGGACAAGCTGGCTGACATAGTCCAGCACTTCGGTGTCTCGACCGCGAAGCTGATCAACGTCGCGGACCCCAAGGGCAACCGCTACAACGACGACGACATCACGCAGCACGGTCCTCTTGGATCAAAGGCTCTCCAGAAGTCCGGTCTCAACGAAGACAGTGCCGAGGCGATTGCTGGGGCGGCGCTCGAAGTCGTCAATGCGTCGGCAGGCAAGGGCTTCCTGACCAGCTTCATGGAGGAGCTGAAGACCCAGCCTGCTCGTCCTATCGCGGCCCCAGCGCCTGCCATGGAGCCGACTCCGGTCGTCGTCAAGGAGACGCCCAAGCAAGCCGCCGTGGCCGCTCGCCCTGTGGCTGAAACGCCTGCGGCCGAAACAGCAGCGCCAGCCAAGATCCGCAAGGCCGACGACTTCATCGACTACATCAAGACGCTGGCCGGTGACATCGATCCGACCAAGGTCCCGGCCGTCAAGGACATCGCGATCCCTGCCAGTCTGGCCAAGAAGGGTGATCCGGTCTACGAGGAGATCCAGGCCGCCAAGATCGCGGCGGGTCGCTCTCAGGGAACTCAGAGTGGTCTGGGTGACGTCCAGAAGGTTCTGGACGTAGCCACGAAGCGAGTCTTCGACGGTATCTCCGCGACGATGGTCACGCCGTTCGAGAACCTGGCATACGAGCTGGACCCGAAGAACCGGAAGCAGCGAACCGGTCGGCTGATCCCGTACAACCCGGCCAAGGGTCCGATGCAGGAGGAGACCGAAGGATCTCGGGTCGCCGGGAGCACCGGCCCCGTCCCGCTTGGTGGTCGCTACGTAGAGCGAGCCAACCCGAGCGAGTTGCTGGCAACCACGCTGAAGGCGCTGTTCCCCGGTATCGAGAAGCAGTCCAACCCGGACGACAAGATGTCGTCGGTCCTCAACCGGATCATGGCTGGCAGCGGGCGAGATGCTGTCCAGTTCCGTGGGGCAATGCCTGGTGATCGCGGCGCAGGTTCGTTCGCTCCAGGATCTGGTCAGTCAACCCTGCGATCCCAGGTCGAGTCGGCCGCTGCCACCGAGCGGATGCTGTCCCAGGACCCCGTCATCAAGAAGGCTCGTCGCGCCGTCGAGCTGGCGACGATGAACATCGAGAAGCGCCTCGGGATTGTTGGAGGGATGGCCCAGCGCGCCATCCCGGAGGACGATGCGCTGGGCCTCAAGAAGGTCACCGCGATCGATGACGTGGGCACGGCGATCGTCGCCCGCGATGAACTCCAGCGTCAGCTCAAGGAGAAGGAAGCCGCCGCGATCAAGCGTCGTGCCGCAACGATCGCCGAAGCCGACAGGGCATTCGCCGAAGAGAACAAGGCCCGCGTTCAGACGAACCCTGGTGGGCCTGTGTTCCAGGCCGCCGAGCGCAAGGCTGTCGGCAAGGCCACCCGTGCCAAGATCGACAGCGGTGAGCTTCCTGGTGAGGTAACCAGCAGGGACGCCGTGGTGGTTGACGACGACGGGACTGTTCGTCGAGGCCAGAAGAAGTCCCTCAAGCCGATCTACTTCGACAAGATGGAGGAGATCGCCAAGTCGGACCTGCCGATGCGCTCGATGATGACGGGCGAAGGCGGGTTCACCGAGAACGCCATCCGAGAGGCCCTGAAGCCTGTCGATGAAGCGATGTACGACGCGCTCAACTTGGTGGGCAAGGCTCGCAATCCGAAGTCCCTCGACAAGGGCGAGCACTTCTACATCGGAGCCGAGCGCAAAGCTGTCATCGATACGCTCCGCGAGCGAAACCGCTTTGCCCAGGAAGCCCTGGATCGCAGCCCTGACGGCATTGGCGGTCGCGTGCCAAAGGAGAAGGTTGGCTCACCAACGGTCACGGGTAGGCACACGCCCTCTGGATCGATCGAAACCAAGCAGCAGTACGCTCGTTCACAGACCGATCTGGGGATCGAGCAGCAGAGCATCGAAGCACGGCTCATTGGCGAGGACGCGGTTGCAGCGCGAAATCGCGAGATCCGCGAAGCCAAGAGCCAGGCGTTGCGGCGTGTCCAGAAGCAGTACGGAGCCCGTGACGTCGAGCATCCCGACGCTGGTGCCGAGGGTCTTGATCTTCTGTCGTTCAAGGACGAGCCGACCCGCAAGGCTGCACGGGCGACCTACAACCGCAGCATCGCCCAGCTCGTTCCTCCGATCGAAGCTCGTCAGAAGGAAGAGACGACTGGTCTGCGGGATCAGTTGGCTCACATCCGAGCCGTCACTGTTGCGGCTGATCGCTTCCTGGGCTCGATTGCCAACGTCGGCACGAGTCTGATCGAGGACGACCAGGGCAAGAAGAAGCGCGTTGGCGGGCCGAACATCGAAGAGCAGCGTCGTCTGGCTGCAAACCGGCCGCTCACCAACTTGCCCGAAGGCGTTTCCGAGGACGAGGTTCGCCTCGAAGCCAAGCAGGTGCTGGATTTCCACGCTGCTGAGGCTCTGAACAAGTCGCGTAATCAGGCTGCGAAGATTCCTGGCGAGTTCGTGACGTACCCAGGGCCGTTTCTCTCCGGTGAGAGATCCCAGACCGTTCAGCTTCCTGATGAGGTCAACAGGAACACGGAACGAGAAACGTCATCCACGGGTCGTCGCGGCGGACGCACCAAGGCTGGTCGTGGTTCTCGCAGCGGTGATGCGGGTCGCGAGTTCTACAACAGGGCTGGTGGGCTGACGCCTCCTGGTGAAGAGCCTCCCGTCGGCGAGCCTCCGTTCTCCAGCTTCAACCGGGAGCTGGCTCGCAAGTACGGTCGCGGCGAGGGTGGCGTTGGTGTTGGCGGGCCGAACGGTCGCGGCTTCCAGCCGGGCGGCGCTCCGATCGAGGTCATCGTTGTCGGCAAGTTCCCGCTGCCCGTCGAGATCATGGGTGGCGGCAGTGCCGAGGGTGGCACGTCCAGTCGTGGCAAGCGCCGCAAGAACATCTATGACCAGGACTCGGTCGGCGGTAAGTGGCGAACCAGCGTTGAGTGGGTTCCTGAAGGTTCAGGATCTGCCACCGGTGGAAAGAAGGCTCCTGCCCCCGACAAGGAGATGTCCGCAGTCGATGAGCTGCGCGGGAAGATCCGTGACCGTTATCCCAAGGGCGACCAGATCAACTTCAACAAGACTCCCCGTGTCGCCGAAGGCAGCCTCAAAGAGGAAACTCTCGCTACTCAGGGGCCGCTGAAGTTCAACCGCAGCGTGGATGCTCTGGCGGCCCAGAGAGAGCGAGAAGAGAAGGCGACTAGTCTGAGTGGCCAGTCTCCGTTGCGAGTCGATCGAGGGCTGACCGCTCGCGAGCGCCAGCAGGCCAGGGAAGAGCGAAGCGCCGCAGCCGCAGCCGCAGCCCAGCTCAAGATCCAGCCGATCAACACGTCACAGGTTGCCCTGGAAAAGCAGCGAGCACGCGAAGAGAACCAGGCCAAGGCTGCGAAGAACCGGTTGATGCAAAGCGGCCGTCGCCGCTCGATCGACAACTTCGACATCGAGGCGGAGTTTCAGGACAAGGAACAGGACAAGCTCAACCCGCTTCGATCACAGTTGAACCGCGCCAACCGCCTGAACCCGTCGCGAGGCTTCGGCGCGTCCCTGACCGACGCCCTCACCGGGAAGCTCGGTGGCAAGGCGCTGGAAAAGCAACAGACCGCACTGTTCCGCGCATCGAGCGAGCTGTCCGAGATGGCCCGCTTGCGCATGGTCCGGGCTGACACGCTCGGCAAGGGCAAGGTGCTTCTCAACGAGAAGTTTGCCATTCGCAACGAACGCCCGACCGCGACGCCGGAGCGTCAGGCCGAGATCGACGTGCGTGGCAAGGCAATCGCTGGCGAACTCGGCGTCATGCACACGCGCCTCAAGGAACTGAACCCGTCTCTGGATCGATCCGGCAAGCTCTTCAAGAAGGCCATCGGCGAGGCAACTGAGAAGGGCACCGTTGCCAAGGCATTTGGGGCTGCTGCGATCGGTGGCGCGGCTGCTGGCGGGATCGGTGCCCTCCAGTTTGGATTGGGCGGTGCGTTGATTGCTCCGATCCAGGCTGGGGTTGGGGCGGTGGTTGACGCGACTGCCAATGCGGCCGACCGGATCGGCGGATTCGCTGGCACAACTGCTCGGGTCACTGCCGAGTTGTCGGATCAGGTCGCAGGAGGAGCTGGCCCAACCGAACGAGTTGTTGCTCAACGCGAAGCCCAGCTCGGTTTCTCGGCGGCCTCTGCTGAGCGCCTCAGTCCGGTCATCGATGAGAGAGTTACGACTGAGGCTGGCAACAAGTTGCTCCAGTCTCGTATCGAGGAGCTGAACTCCGCGATCAAGATTCGTGGCGAGAACATCGATCGGGTCGGCGACAAGAACCTCACCGAAACTACCGGTGGAGTCTTTGGTGCTGGCGGGACTGCTCCGACATCCGAACTGATCTCGACTCAGTTCGATCTGCTTCAGACTCGCGGGCAGCGAGATCAGACAAACGTCGGTCTCAGTGATGCAGCGTTGGCTCTCAGCCAGAACCCATTCGATCAGCAGGCTGGCCAGCAAGCTCAGGACGCACTCAAGTCACTCGCTGACAGCGAGTCCACGATCAAGTTCTTCAACGACGCCCTGAAGAAGGGTGGCGAGGGAGTCCTGGAGTTCTCGACCAAGACCGAGAAAGTCTCGCCAGAGGATAGGGCCGCTCAAGAGAGGGCTCTTCGTTCTGTCAATGCTCAGGGGTTGGCCGACAAGGTACGGGATGAGCGCGTTGTCCTGACCGAGGGCGGCAAGGCGGTCACTGATCCAACTAGGCTCATCGATGCCCTGAAGGCAATCAACGAGCCGAAGCCCGAGGCCGCACAGCTCCTGAAGGCACAAGAAGATTCTCTTCGCGCCCAGGCACAGGTTCGGGAACTCCAGAGCGGCCTCAATCTGGGCACGCTGTTGCCTGCTGGTCGCGGCATTGCCTCGGCTCAGGAAGGTGATCTGAAGCTGTCGGGTCGAGAGGATCTGGGCTTCACCCAGGAGAACCGTCAGCTTACCAATGAGCTGAACCAGCAGGCTGCGGCCAACCGCAAGACGGCCATCGACTTCGTTCGCTCCGGGCCTCCGGGTCTCCGCCAGGGCGAGAAGGATGACGGTCGTCCAATCCTGTCTGACGGCACTGGGTTGGGTGCCGACAAGGCCGAGCAGTTCGCGGCGGCTCTCAATGCCGCCTCCGGCTACGCCAACCAGATCGCCGACATCCAGCTTGGTGTTCAGACCCAACAGGCGTCGCTGGCGGCGAAGCAGTACAGCTACCAGATCGGCATTGCCAAGCGCTCACTCCAGGACGCCAAGGCGCTGGTCGGTGATATTGCAGGCGGCACGAACAACCTGGGTGCAATCGAGCGCCAGAACTTCCAGTTGCAGCGCCAGAGCCAGACGCTCTCGTTGGAGCTGTCGCAGCGTCAGATCAACTTCCAGCGGGCCATCGCCAACTTCCAAGCTCCGGGCCTGACCAGTGAGGAGCGCGAAGCCCGCAAGCAGGCTGCCAAGATCGAGGCTGACTTTGCCCAGAAGCAGCTCGACATTCAGAAGAAGCTGTTCGCGCTGGCGGGCAAGGGCTTCAACGTCTCAGCGCGGAGATCTGTCACCGATCAAGAACTTGGTCTGGGCCTGCTGACGGAAGGCCGCGAGATCACGATCAACACGGCCAAGGCCGAGAAGAAGATCGCCGCCCTGTCCAAGAAGCGCGACAAGGAACTCGCCACGGTCAGCGCGATCTTCCAGGAGGCCGTGGACAAGACCAACGCCATCATCACCACGACCGGTGAGCTGGCTGCCGCGACTGGCAAGGACATGGGCGAACTGGCCAACTCCGTCATCCAGGCGTACGCCAAGGTTTATCGCGGCCTGATCAAGGAGATCCAGGGCAGTCTTCCTGCGGACCCGGACCAGTCATCGATGGGCGGATGGAACCCAGGCGAGACCCACGCTGAGGGCTTCATTGGCTCGGTCAATGGCGCAACGTCACTTGGTCAGTACGGAGTCGCTGGCGAGGCTGGCGGCGAGGCTGTGGCGATCCTGCGCGATCCGCAGAAGCTGACCATGAACCCGTACCAGTCGGGCGGTGGAGGAACTCAGGTCATCACGATCAACGTCACCGGCAACACCGTCCGCAAGGATGACGACCTCAACGAGATCGCCCGCAAGGTCGAGAACGTCCTCAATCGCCGTGGCTCACAGCTCGGCCTGCGTCCTCTGGGAGGCTAGATGGCAACCGTCACCCACGCTACCGTCGCGGTCGGCACCAACGCAGGCACGGGCGAGATCCACAAGGCCGAGTGGAACGCAGGTCACACAGTTGTGGGCGACATTCCGTACGGCTTCATCGGGGCGAAAATCTATAACGATGGCACTCAGGCCATCGCGAACGTAACCTCTGTGATCGTCTTGTTCGGCTCCGAGGACTTCGACACGGACGGCTTCCACTCGATTTCGACCAACACCGGCCGGTTCACGATCCCGACCGGGCTGGGCGGGAAGTACCTGTTGAATGGCTACCTGCGGTGGGACACGAACACGGCTGGGTTGAGACAGACGACATGGAACAAGAACGGTGCAAATATCAAAGGGTCCGTTCTTTCGTCTACTCCGACGATTGGCTACAACAACAGCTACTCCCTTTCGGTGGTCGTCGATCTCGCGGCAGGGGACTACGTCGAACTGACCGTTTACCAGGACAGCGGCAGCTCGCGAACGCTCGGAGCGGCCTCCGGCTCCGAAACAGTCTCGGCCTCGCTCACCAGGCTCGACGCTGGCAAGGTCGGCGCAGCAGTCGGAGCGCGGGCGTACTCGAACGCCGCCACGTCAACCGCGACCTCGACGTTCACCAGTGTTGGACTGGCGGTCGAGAACTTCGACACCGATGGCTTCCACTCGACCAGCACCAACACGTCACGGATGACCATCCCGGCTGGCTTGGGCGGCAAGTACCTGTTGAACGCTTCGGTTGATTTCGAGGCCAGTGCGTCGGGCGAGCGCATCGTTCGCCTCCTGCTCAACGGATCAGGAGAGATCGCCTGGACGAGGCTCGACGTTGACTCAGCAGTTGACCATACGCTACCTGCCACGACGGTCTACGACCTCGTCGCCGGGGACTACGTTGAGCTTCAGGTGTACCAGACTGCCGGTACGCTGAATGCCGGGGTTTCGGCTCGCACTCACTTTGAGATCGTCAGGATCGACGCCCTGCCGCAGAAGGCCGCCAGCTACCTCACCGTCCAGAACGCAGCGGTTCAGACTCTGTCGGCAGCGGCCGATCTGGCTGTTTTGACCGGGACATTTGTCGCCGGGACGTACCACGTCATGGGCGACTACTTTGTGAACGGGACGGCAGACGGAGCAATCAAGCTGTATTCAGATGAGCTGGCTGCGGACTTCGGGTTCACCCGCGACGGACGGGACGGCGGACCGGCACAGGTGTCTGGCTTCTACGTCACGGCTGGTGGTACGCAGACCGTTCGCCTGAAGTACGCCCGCGAGACTGGCACGGCCACCTTCGGACTCGCCGCTGATCCTCGCTGGGCGCGCAACATCACTGCCGTCCGGATCGGCTAGACCTAACCCATGGCAGGGATCTTCGACCCTGGCATCTTCGACTCGGGGATCTTCGATACTCCGAGTGCAGGAACCAGCGCCAGCGCTGGAGTAGCCACCGGGACCGGGGCGGCCCAGAACGCCTCGATCCAGGTCTCACCTGCGATCGTCGTGGCAACGGGAACAGGTGCAGCACAGAACGCTGCGATCAACGCATCTCCCGCAGCCGACGTGGCAACGGGTACTGGAACAGCCAGTGGTACCTCAGTCAGCACTGCACCTGTGGTCGGCGTGGCCAGTGGAACAGGCGCAGCCAATGACGCCACGGCCGCCACTGGCACCTTGGTGTCAGCCAACGCCGAAGCCGCTCTGGGAACCGGATCAGCCGCGAATGCCACCGACGCTGTGGCTGCAACTGCTTCTGTTGCGGCCGGGACTGGCACGGCAGCCAACGTCTCGACGTCGTCCCAGTCAGCAAGTGAGGCTGCGGCTGGGACTGGCGCTGCGCAGGGCGGCTCGGTATCGATCCAGCCCAAGGCCAGTGTGGCGGCTGGTGCGGGTGCAGCTAGTACGCCGCGCGGCTCCGCTGGTGTCTCTCCCGGTGTGGCCGCAGGCACCGGCTCTGCCGCCGACTCGAAGATCGTCGTCCTTGCCCAAGCCGCCACTGGCACAGGGACCGCCTACGCCCCGTTGCGGTTCATCTCCAGCACCACCGCGATTACTGCCATCGGTGTGGCTTCTGGCGGAGCAGGTTCGGTCTATGCCAACGGCACAGGGTTGCCCGCCTCCACCCGTCCAGGCTCGGCCTCGACCACGAACATCGTCATCCGAGTCAATGGCGTGGACATCACGGGTGACGTGGACATCGCCACCGCTCGGTTCAGTGCCGTCGTCAACGGAGCCACCGGCACCGCGACGCTCAAGGTCCGCGATGACGGTCATGTCTATCGCTTCACGTCTGGCGGATCTCTGACCCTCGACATCGCTGGCGTGCGGATGTGGGGCGGCTACGTCACCAGCGCTTCGCGGGTCTATCCGTTCCCAGTCGAGAACACCTCGATCCAGACGACCGCTCCGCGCTACTGGCAGATCGGTGGCGTGGACTACAACGTCCTGTTCAACAAGCGGATCATCTTCGACCCGGTCAATCCCACGACCAAGCTGTCGTGGGACTACGCCGTCGGGACCTACGACAACGTCATCATCAATGACCTCTTTGACAACTACCTGACCATCGCTACCGACGGCCTGTCTCGATCAGGCGTGACCGCTGTCGCTGTGGTGACGCTCGACATCAAGGGGATCACGTCGGGCAAGGGCTCGCTGACCAAGGGTCGCGGCCAGATTGCCTCTCCGGGTTACACGTGGAAGCAGGCCATGGACGTGATCGCCCGCGCCACAGGAGCGATCTACTACATCGACCCGAACAAGGTTCTGCACTACGTCGATGTGGACACGCCCACGGCCTCATATGTCCTGTCGGACCAGCCCGCCGCAGGAGAGAAGGGCTACCAGAACTTCCAGCTCCTCTACAACGGCACGAACCTGCTCAACGACATGCTCGTCTGGGGATCGGCGCTGGGCTCGGATCGGATCGTCTTCGCCAGGAACCAGAGCACCACCAGCCAGACGGATCATGGACGATGGCAGGGCGGCATGGTCACCAGCGGGCTGTACCAGCAGGCATCAGCCAACCTGGTCGCCGCATCCTTCATCAATGGCACGCCGCAGAACAAGCGCGGCGGCAAGGACGATGCCATCAGTCTGACCTGCCGAGTGTTCGAGCCTGCGTTCAACGTCGGTCAGAAGGTCACCACCGAGGTCAACACCTTCGGCTACACCGACGTCCTGCCGGTCCGCCGCCAGGAGATCAGCTTCATCAACCCGTCAAAGGCAGTCTTCGATCTGACCCTCTCTCATGACGTGGACCAGAACTGGTCGATCTACGAAGAGCTGTTCGCCCGCATGCCCGACTACAACATCAAGATCCCCGACATCAACATCAACATCAAGCCTCCAGTGTTCGATCCACCTCTTGGCGGCTGCACCGACGCCATCTGCGGGATCACCGACACGTTCACCCGAACTACCACGACAGACCCAGGGACATCGGACTCAGGCAAGATCTGGGGCTCGTTCTCGACTGTTCCCAAGCCGTACTGCAATGGCACTCAACTCGTTGTCCAGTACGGCAAGAATGCGCTCTTCGACTTCGGCGGCCCTGGTAGCAACGAGGCTGATTTCAAGTTCCAGTTCTACATGTCGGCCGCGCTCAAGATGGTTGTCGTGGGTGGGGCCAATGGCTCGACCCTCGTCATTCAGTCATGGAACGGCCTGGTCTACATCGCCCACGCGGATGCCGGGCCACTGGTCGAGAACTCGCTTACCACCACGATCTTCACGAGCACGTGGTACAACGTCCGCCTTCAGGTTGATTCGACCTCTATTCGGGTCAAGCTTTGGCAGGACGGCAACCCTGAGCCCGCGTCATGGTTGCTGGTGATTACCGGGACGGCCGTCATCAACAGCCCCAACAACATCTCGTTCAGCAATACGACCAACGCCGTCAACAGCAGCCAGGTCAATCTACTCATCGACAACCTCGACGTCACAGGCGTCAACCGCTGCACCGAGTACCGCTTCGACAACTTCAACCGAACGACATCAGGATCGCTGGGGACATCCTCAGACGGACATGCGTGGTCTGTGGCTACGACGCTGACTTCTGGTTCGATCGCGTGCAACGGGTCCGAAGCTGTGCGGACCCACTCAGCAGCCTACCCGTCGTACTCCCGGATTAGCTACAAGGTCGTCGGTCCCGGACCGTGGACGGCTGCTGGTGGCTGGACCATGACGGGCCGGTTCAAGCTTGGCGCAGTCACGACCGGATTCGCTGGAGTGGGGATCACTCACTACATCGTTCGTACATCCATCCAGGCGTATCTGGACATGTACGCCAACAACACGAACGGATACATCGGAACGTCCGGCTCGACCGTCAGCAAGACCGACTGGGTCGCGGGCGTGTGGTATCTCGTCAAATGGGAGCTGTTGCCGCAAGTCGGAGCAGTTGTCGGGTCCATCCGGATGAAGCTCTGGAAGGAGACCGACGCCGAGCCTGCGACATGGGCCACAGATGACACGTGGGGCGGCTCTCTTGCCTCCGGTGACGAGTATTGGTTCGACGGCAGCAGCAGTCTCGTGACGAACGAGACGTGGGACTACATCAACTTCGACTACGCCGGGAAGCCGTGCTACTGCTCTGACACCTCGACTCTGTTGGACGACTTCAATCGATCCGTGTCAACTCCGAGCTGGGGAACATCTTCATCTGGCGCGGCATGGACGACCGGCCTGAGCGGTAACAACGTTTCGCACTCGGTCGATGGCTCGTCTGGCGTGATGGTTCTTCAGAACAACGGCTACCTGGAGAAGATCCTTGCGGCGACCATTGGCAGCCGTTTCATCGTTGAGTACGACTTCCTGACCACCGTATTGCCCACCGACTACAGCCAGTTCTTCGTCCGAGCCGACAGTCGCACGGCCGGTCTGTTCTGGAATGGCAGCGGAGCATCGTTCGCGCGACTAGACACGACCGACGTGGCGTTCTCGATCAGCGCCGGAACCATCTACCACCTGAAGTGGGAGTGGTTGGAAGGAAGCACATCGCGATTGAAGGTTTGGGCTGGAAGTACGGAGCCGTCGTCTTGGACAGTCACTGTGGCAGCATCGGTTATCACGCCCACCGATCTTCTCGTTCGCGGTGACTGGGCTGTGTTCCCATCCGCCAATGGGACCTACAAGCTCGACAACCTGCGCTTGACGAACACATGCTCCAACAACGTGTTCCCCGCCTCGGGTTCTACCTTCGGCTACATCTGCGAGGTTCCGACACGGGTCACCTCGACCACGTACCAGCTCACCAGCGCCATCTCGCCTGGCACCACCGAGGTCACGGTCAACGGCGTGCTCCAGCGACCTGGGATCGCTCGGGAGTACACCGCTGGAACCACCAACGGGCTGATCACGTTCAACAGTCCGGTGACCTCCACTGACGTGGTTCAGGTCTGCTACATGGCGAACGGACCGGTGATCTGATGCCTGCTGGCAGCACCATCCTGATCCAATACAACGGCACGGACATCACCAGCAGCGTTCTGTTTGCGGAGACCTCCTTCGAGGCGCAGATGGCGGCCATGCCGGGATCGTTCACGGTCACGGTGCGGGACATCGACCGGAGCCGAACCTTCGTCACCGGCAAGGAACTCACCCTGACCGTTGACGGGACGCTGGTCTGTGGCGGGTGGGTGACTGCGGCGACTCGGACCTACGCCTTCCCGGCCGACAAGACCAACCCGTTGTCGGGCGTCAAGAGCCGCAAGTGGGTCCTGACCGGCGTGGACTACAACATCCTGTTCGACAAGCGAGTCCTGCGCAACACCTCCGCCTACACCACGGACATCCCGAGTGTGACCGGCAGTCCAACGGACAGCACGATCATCAAGACGTGGTTCCCGACCTACTTCGACATCCCCGCAGGCTTCGACTTCACCAGTGCCACCCGGATCGTGACCAACCACACCTTCACCTCCGGCTACACCTGGGACACCCAGGGCACGAAGATGCGGGACGTCATCGAGAAGCTCGGCGAGAAGGGCGGGTCGATCTACTACATCAACGCCAGCAAGCAGCTCTATTACCTCCCGATCCAGAATGACCTGATCACGTGGGGCTTCTCGGACAAGCCCAACAACCTGGCGTACAGCTCAGGGATCGCCACGCGCGGCTTCAGGGATGGCGAGATGGTCGAGGACGCCAGCCCGATTGCCAACGATGCGCTGGTGTGGGGCGGCTCACAGTGGGCAGCCAATGGAGACGTGGTCTTCTCACGACGAGAGAACGCTGCGAGTCAGACGACTCATGGCCGATGGCAGATCTCCGAGATGCACGTCGGCGACGCCGACTACAAGATCCAGTCCGAAGTGACAGCCCGCGCCAAGGTGATCGTCGATGGCAATCAGTCGGGGACGTTCGCCGAGGGCAGCAAGGGCCTGGTCAATCCCGAGAAGCAGTTCCGATGTACGTGGTTCAGCCATGACGTGCCCACGTCAGCATCAGTGCGACAGCACATCACCCCAGGCAAGATTGTTCCGATCGAGCTGTGGGTGTTCTCCACCGATGGCGGAACGACTCCGTTCACGATGAACCTGCCGCTCCGCCAGATCCGCATCACCTTCCCGGAGCTGGACGCGGCTACTACCCCCTCCAAGGCTTGGGTCCAGTTCGAGGGCTTCTTCGGAGTCCTGATGTCGGACCCGTACTGGCTGTGGTCGTTCCTTCGGTCGATCCAGCCGAGCACGTCTCGCAAGGCTGCGGGTTCGTTGCTCTCGACGGCCACCAACGCCACGACCTCGCCGACGTACGGGGCGTACTACAGCGACGAGCCGTCGCCCGCAACCAATGGCGTGGTGATCACATTCACCATCCCGTTCTCGTACATCGGGACAACCCTGCGCGTGTTCGTCAACGGCATCCAGAAGACCCGTGGCACTCACTACACCGAGACCAGCCCATCGGCTGGCTCGTTCACTATGGTCACTGCGCCTGGGGCTTCGGACAAGCTTTGGGTGATCGCGACGCTGGCTGGGTAGCTAAACTACGACCAAACTCGTCACCGGAGAAAGAAGCTCATGACGTACAGGCCGACGTTCCGGAAGCAAGGAGATGGATCGCGCTGCCAATGGACCAACTGTGGACCAGCCTCGCAAGCGATGGCATCACAGCGTCACCGCAAAGGCATCGATCCTCAGAACCACCATGGCTGGCCTCCGATGCCGATCGAGATCCGCAACCGCATCACTACGGCCTGTGGCGGCACCTCGCTCCAGGAGAACGACGCTGCGGCCACTCACCTGTATCTGACGGACATGCTCGTCCGCTATGGCGTGCCGTGGGCGACCTATCAGTCGTTGGTCATCAGTGGACGCGGAGCGCTCACCCAGATCAGCTACTCGGTGATCGCACCGACGAAGTTCGACGGCAGCCCCGGTTTCACCGGAGCCCACGCCGTCTACGTCAACGAGCGTCGCTCGACTGATGGAGCGTTCCTCGTCTACGACCCGCTGGCTGACGGTCGGCGGGCGGGCATCCCCCAGGGTCCGAACTGGTGGCCTGCCAGCCTGCTCAGGGCCGCTGCCTACGCCATGCCTGGAACCGCCACCGGCTGCGTCAACGCCAGCTTCACGAAGGACACCGAGTGATGCCGAAGACCAAGGCTCCGCCGATCACCGCATCCAAGGAAGAGCACAAGAAGCACGCCGATGAGTTCCTCACTCGCGAGGAGCACAAGGACCCGAAGAAGGTCAACAAGCCCGAGTACCGGGACATGACGGACGTTCCGTCCAACCCGTAGAGGAGGAGGACACGTGAAGATCTTTGGCAGGGAGCCAACGCTCTGGATCAGCGTCATCTCGGCGTTGATCATCATGATCGGGACGTACGGGTTCAAGCTGCTCAATGGTGAGCAGGCAGTGCTCATCGTCGTGGCCATCAACGCTGCCGCTGCCGCGATCAACGCCTACACCGTTCGACCGATCAGTCCAACCACGTTCACGTACGCGATCGGATCGATCATCGCCGTGGCTGGTGCGTATGGCCTGAACCTGACCCCAGAACAGATCGCAGGACTCAACGGTGCCATCGTTCCGATCCTGGCCCTACTGAGCCGCAGCCAGGTCAGTCCGACCGAGACATCGATCACGCGAGAAACCACACCCGTCGAGAAGGCAGTTGCTGAGGACGGAACCGGAGCGCCGCCTGCGGCCACGGTCAGCTAGTGCCGACGTTCGGGCTTCCCCTGTTCTGTTCCAAGTGCCCACCGAAGCATTATTTCGGTGTCCTCAAAGGAGAGCGTCATCGTCAGAGCGTGGTGATGACGGGGAAGACCGACATCTGTCCCAACTGCAAGACGCCCTTGTCCGAGCGTCGTGAGAAGGACCAAGCCTGACGATACGCACACCTGTCCGGCAAGCTATCAACACCTCGGCCCTCATGGGTCGGGGTGTTTCTTTCATCGGTGTGCAGTTCTGCCCGCCTGTGAGAGGGCGGACGAAATCACTTGGTATTTCGTCTGGGTTTTGTACTGCTTCCTTCATTGGTGAAGGATTCAGGGACTACCAAACAACTTGGACTACCGGACACGTGTCCGGTCAAAACCAGTTCTTACACTTGTCCGTACCCGACATCGCCAGAACGAACACTCCTGCTGTGTCGATCTCCTCGTCCAGCTTGCCCTTCTGGATCGATCGCTCGTTCAGGCGATCGCGGACCTCTTCGAGGGACAGGCCGTGCTGGCAGATCAGGTAGAGCACGTCGAACTCGCGGGGAGCGTGCTTGCGGAGCTTGCGGAAGACCCTGGTCGTGCGATTGCGATGGACCGTGTTCGCGGTCTGTTGTTCTTTCTTGCGGCGGTCGTAGCAGCGGTCGCATGTCGTGTTCGTGCAGCGGCACTCGTGGCAGAACTCAGACAGGCAGGTCAACCGACCGATGTAGTCATTGAAGGCGTGAGTGAAGGCCGGAGCTGCTCCCAACCCGCCGTGGCCTTCATGGAGTTTGAGCGGGACCTCGCCTCGCCAGTCGGCCCGGAACTGTCCCAGCCAGAACCGCATTTGCTCGCGGGCGTCCTCGGGGATCTCTCGGGTGTCGGTGATCATGGTGCCCTCCAGGTCGGAAGCAGCGCTGGGTCCGACCTGACCTCAGCGTCATCGGAGGCGATCAAGGTGATCTCTCCGTTGTTGGTGACGGCGTATGCCTCGATCTCGATCCCTCGATCGATTGCGGCTTTGACCACGTGACCTGTGCCTCCCTCCATGAACTCGTCCCACGGGAAGAAGGCGATGACCTTCGTGGCGGCTTCGACCAGGCGAAAGTCTCTCTCGTAGACCGTGTCACGTCCTGCGCCGATGGGCTCGAAGATCCGAACCGTCTTGTTGACTCGGCCAGCAAGTTGAACGACCACGGCCTCGACCGACGAAGTGATCGTGTGGGCGATCGACGATCGCACTCCGAATGAGTTGTCCGTCGCCACCACAGCGGCCACCGCTGAGACTAGCTCGCTGTGGAGCGGCAGGGCGCGGGAGCCAACGACAGCGATCACTTGTAGGGCTTCCGATACAGCTCGCGGTCGGGCATGGCTTTCATGTATCCAGGCCAGCGCCAGCCCATCTCCTTGACAAGACGCTTGAAGAACAACGCCCAGAGCACCTGCCGCAAGTGCTCGTGTTCACTCATGCGGCAACACCATGGGCATCCAGTGATCCGCATCAAAGACAAAAATCGTGACCGACGGATGGCTGCACCCGGTCTCCAAGCTCAACGTCACCGGCAGGAAGCGTGAGTCATTGACGCCGAGCGCCTTGGCAATCGCATCGTTCGCCATCTTGATGGCGTTGTCCATGTCGAGCGCACGTCCAAGACGGAACTGGTAACCGATGATGATCTGGCCCTTCGGCGCGAAGCCCGACGGCTTGGCAGCTTGAGCGATCATCTGGACTCCGTCCTGATAGGCCCGCGCCTCGTCGGTCTTGAACATGCGGCTGATGGTCTTTTGGCGGAGATCATTGCCAAGCACGGGTTGACCGTGCTTGTCGGTGACCTTGGCCTGACGCATCCGGTAGCTCGCGTTCCAACTTGCGGGTTGTCCATCGACCGTGAACCGAAAGTGGTTCACAGCCACCGGGCCGCTCCCGCGTGCTGGTGCGAGCAATAGCGTGCCCTTCCGTTCTGATATTCAGCCCACCGTGGCTGGTAAGTCACGTCGCACCCAGGCAGGGCACAGGTGACACGCAGCGCACGGTGGGCGTCATAGTCCTCTCGATTCTTTGTGTGCTTCCTACGCTGGCACGACGTGCAGCACCGGACGATGTTCGAGATCTCATTGGACCCGCCAGCACCGAAGGCGATGACGTGATCCCAGGTTCCTTGGTCAAGCGTCAGTTCGGTGGGACAGTAGGAACAGCGATTTCCCGCTCTGGCAAGCATCTCCCACGTTACCACTCCCCGAACGTGGTACTTCCTTGCTTTCGAGTTGAAACTCGCGCTGATCCGTTGGAGCCGACGCTTGACTGGGACCATCTATTTTTGCTTCCTTGGACCCTTGATCGTGTACTTGGCTGCGATGGCAGTCATTCGCTTCAGCAACCAGTCCCGCTCTTCTTCCAGTGTCATCTTCTTGAAGTTGGCCCGGAAGCATGAATCACAGTAGAGAGTGAGAAGCGTGGGTTCGCGACACTGAACACACGCCTTCCACTTGATCATCGTCACGCCTTCCACCCGATTACCGCCAGATGTCCGAGGGCCTCTCGACATCATCGGTCTTCGGCGGCGTGTGGCCCTGGGCCTTGCGGACGAGCGCCTTCTGTTCGGCGTCGCCGAGCATCTGGAATGACTCGACCTGGTTGCGGAGTGGACGCAGGATGGGCTCGCCGATCCGGATCTCGTCAATCGGGTTGAGCCCTGCCCAGTGCAGGAACTCTTCGATCCGACCGATCAGGTACTCGGGCTCGAACTCGCAGAATGAGCACTCGCCCGGATGGTCGGCCACGACGTTGCCGACCCGACCGCCCATCATCCGAGCCAGCCAGCACTTGCCCGCCGCCGCTGCATAGGCAGGATCACGGATGACAGCTTCTTCCTTGGTCATGTCAGCCACGGCTTCCTTTCATCCCAGTCCTCGGGGATCGCACCCTTCAGATCTTCCCATGAACGCGGGCGTCCAGGGAGCTTCTGGCTGATGCCCTCGACAACAGGCACCCAACCGGGCATGACCACTTCCACTCCTGCCGCATCCATCCAGTTCAGGATCTCCGTTGCGCGAGCAACGCTGTCAGCGATACCGAACCGGCCGGTCCGTTGGAGATGGTCCGCGAGCTTCAGTCGCACCGCGCTGCTGATCGGCTTCATTGTCAACCTCCTCCCCCAGTACGAGAGCTGTTGCTAGCTCTTCGCGTAGTTCCCACGCCGCGATCGTGATTGGACTGCGGCGCATGGTGTCCATGTGAACATGGGCGTTCATCTCGTCCCGATGCTCGAAGAACTCGCAGATCGTGGTGAGCTGATCGACCTGGAACTTCAGGTTCTCCTTCGAGATCGGGATCAGCATCTTCATTCCGTCTCCCCTTGTTGGCGGATCGTGCCGCGACTGGTTATTACGTCCCACAGTTTCATGGGGATGCCGACTCTCTTGCCCAGCCCTGCTTCATAGGTGACGGCGTTGTTGCGGGCTCGCTCACCTGAGATTCGCCACGCCTCGTTCTTCTCGTGGTCCACCACCTCAAAGAAGTCGGTCTTCATGGCGACCTGCTTCCAGGCGTCGTAGCTGAACGACACCAGATGGAGCTTCCAGTAGACGAAACGGCTCAGTTCGCCGCCCGTCTGGAAGATCCGCTGCTTCTCGTCGTACAGCCCGTGCTGGAGCTTGCCCTTGCGGCCGTAGCCTTCGATCGGGTGTGTCCATCGGTGGTCGAGGACGGTGCCTGCCCGCACCGCCACCTCCTCCCGCTCAACTCCTGGGCCGATGTACGGCAGCTCCGGTGGAGGCGGCTCCTCCTCGAAGAACATCGGGACCTGCTCGGGTTGGACCTTCATCGCATTGGCCTCTTGCAGATCGAACAGATGTAGCCCATGAAGACGGGAATCTTGTTCGGCCCGATCCTCACGTGCGCGGCGCGATGGTGGATCAGTGGATGAACCACCTGGGCGATCCAGCGTCCCAACCGTTCTCGGCGGGACGGCTCAACAAGCTTGCCGCCAAACCTCTTGCTGACTAACTCCTTGACTTCTTCATCATCCATAAATCTCCTTGCGGTTCTTATTGGGCCGAGTGCGCGAATCCACACCCGGCCCAACGTGCTTCCATGTGATTCCTTTGAGCATCACCCTGAGCGTCGTCTTGGCGATTCCAAGTTCTTGGGCCAGCACGGAAGGGCTCTCACCGCTGGCGTACCGCTGCCGGGCATCTGCGACTTGATCATTGGAAAGCTTGGTGTTGTGGTGTCGGCGGCCGGACGCCATCCGACCCTTGGCGGCAGCGTCACGCATGTTGTCTCCGTAGGTGCCGAGAAACAGATGGCCATCAGGCCATTGCTCGTCGGGCTCGGTCTTCACGCATTGCCGGTTGTCGCAGTGGTGACAGACGATCCACGCACCCTCGATTGGTCCGTGCGCCAACTCATAAGCGAAGCGGTGAGCGCTCAAGTACGGTTCGTTCTTGCCACCTTGCCGAATACGTCCGTAACTAGGCGCTCCTGCCCCGACCCAGTTCCAGCATGTCGCCGTCTTCTCGACCTTCTCCCAGAAGCGATCAGCCAGCGGCTTGCGTTCGTACGTCCTACGAGAACTCGGCAAGGTAGTCACGCAGCTCTTTCCTGTGGCTCGTTGCCCATCCGGTCCAGATGTGATGCGTGTAACAGACTACTACCAAATGTTGCATGTCACTCGGAGCGCGGACACCCATGCGTGGCGCGTCCTTCACGTGATCGAGAGTTAGCCTGCCATCGGTACATGGGCCACTGTCGGGATCGATGATTCGTGCGACGCATCCATCATCTCGGGCGAGAACGGCCCGGTGAAGCTCGGGCGAGACCTTGTCCGTCGCGGCACGCGGCTTCCTTCGCAGTGGAGTTCGTTTCACCGGATATCGCTCTTGTCGTGATGCGACCCGAGCAGGTCACCGATCCGTTGGGGTCGAGAAAGGCGGCGACGCATGGCGTCCTCCCCTGCCGTACCCAGAATGGAAACGGTAGATCCGTCCCCGACCTGAACCACGATTGGTGCAGGTCGCGGCTGATGACTCGGTCCACCAGGTCTTGGTTCACGATCCCTCGCAAGTGGCTTCTCATCTGCGCGGCGAGCACCGCTGCTCAGGCAGACCGCCCGGTAGTACCCGAGCGACGACTCGCTTTTGTCGATGCTGACCTCGACGGCTCGCAGGAACGACATCGCGCAGTCCTTCTCAGGATACGGGCATGTCTGACTGCCATACGGATTCACCGCGCGACAGTGACGCTCTCGGAACAAGCGTCTTAGCTCTCCGAAGCGAGCTGGCTTCTTCCAGCGTTCCTGCCATATCGCCTGCACCCTGGGATCGATCTGTTCACGGATGAACGATCCTCCGAAGACGCACGGGTGAGTCTTGGCGCTCACACTCGAAGTGTCCCGACCACGACCCACTCAGGTCCGATGCCGAGGTCGATCAACACCCAGACTGCGAGCACCTTCGCGGCGAGCCCGCTACCTGGAGCGATTGTCGCGATCGGGAAGATGTCCTTGGACAGATGCGATCGGTTCTGGCGAGCCCTGCCCTTCATGGGACTACCTCCAGGAAACTGTGACCGGTAGAACGCCGGTCCCGCCGAGCCGCTCCATGGCAACCCAGTACAGATCGATTGCCTTGTCCGTGGACGCACAGAAATCAACCAACTTGAGTTGAACGCTGCTGCTTGGTCCTGTGACCGTGACCGTCTGGCCGCGCCAGTCTGAGCCCATTGCTCGACGGAGCTTGGCGCAGGCTGCGGCGACCATCGATCCTGGCGGGTACTTGTAGTGACAGACGCTGACGCCTGCCTTGCAATACCAACTCGCGCGGCCCGACAGGCTGTGTCCAGCAGGGACAGGCACAGGAACCTCAACAACGATTGGCGGGGCGGTTGGTGCGGGTCGGGCTGGAAGTGTCTCCTGTGGTCGCCTGTCGGGCTCAGTGAGGACCGGCAGCGGGATCGCGACCGCTACGAACTGATCATCGTGAAGCGGCTGGATAGGCGGTGCTGGTCGAGATCCGGCGGCGATGGGAGGCAACACCATCGCCGCAATGACGACCAGCACCGCCAGCCGCTTCACGTCTCATCTCCTGTGAGGGCGGCGAGGATGGCGTCGGCGGTGTTGCCGGGGAAATCCACGTCGAGCATCGTCGGGATCGGCAGCGCGTAACCGATGGCGTCCATCAGCGCCTCCCGGTCCAACGCTGGCTGGGTGACGAGGGCGGCGGCGAGTTCAGACGCAGCGACGATCAGGGATGCTCGATTGCCGATGTACCCGGCACTTTCGACGACATCCAAGACGCGTTGTGCCGCTTCGCGGAGGGTTGGTTCGGTCACGTCTCATCTCCTGTCGAGAGGGCGGCGCGAACGAAGTTGATCGCGGCGGCGATAAACTCGGCGTTGTCGGTTTGTTTGGGGCCGTTGCCAATGAGGGCGACGTGAGCCTCGGATGCATCAGTCTCGACCCATGACAGGTCGGTCATCAGCGGTCGGACCTCGGGGTCAACGTCCACGCTGAACAGCGCCTGTGTCACAGCGCCCGCCGCTTGGCGAACGCTCCGATGGCCGACCGTGTAGCGGAACCACCGGCCCGGTGTCGCTGCATCA
>JBKJLN010000270.1:0-4885 GCA_046596935.1 Acidimicrobiales bacterium | reverse complement strand
GGAACCGCTCGCGTTCGGTGGACATCTGGCGGTAGGCGAAGGCGTTCGTGATGGCGACCGCCGCGTACTCCGCCAGCAGCACCAAGATTTCGACCTCTTCCGGCTCGAAGCGCCGCTCCGGGGAGGCCGAGTGAATGGAGATGACACCGATGACCCTTCCGTCATGCGAAATGGGGGCCGCCATCGAAGCGTGGAAGCCGCGAGCCTTGAACGGGGCCACTCCGATCATCCAGGTGTCGTAGTCGTCGACAACGATCGGCAGCCCACTCGCCAGCACCGATCCGTGCAGTCCTTCGCCGGGCAAGATGCGAAAGTTGGCGAGATCGTCTGGGATGTTGACGTTGGCCACCCGCGAGAACTCTCCCGGGTTCCCCTCGAGTGAGAGCACACCCGATTCGGCGTCGAGGAGGTCGCAGCCGACCTGGACGATCGACTGCAGGACGCTGGGCAAGTCGAGTTCGCCGAGGATCCGCTGAGCCAGATTGGCGAGGCGACGCACTAGCCAGAGCTCGGTCTCGCTCTGATGCAGCTTCGTGGCCGTGCTGAGCTCGGAACTCACGTCTGCGCAGGTCACGACCGACCCGACCCTGTTGCCGGAGGCATCGGTGACGGCCCGCATCCGGACGTGCACATCGAGCATCCGCCCATCGCGGTGGACGTGCTGCGTCGTGAGCGCCATCTCCGGGACGCTGTTGACTCGCTCGAGCCACTCGTCGTACGTCCACAACGCATGGCCGCGGAGAATCGGCAGAAGTTCACCAAGGAGTTCGGTACTGGACCAGCCGAAGAGGTCCTGAGCGCCGGTGTTCCAGACCGCAACCCGGCCTTCGAGATCGATGGCGATGACCGGTGAGGCAAGTGCCTCGAGCGCCAGGGTCGCAAACGCCTCGGACACCAGATCATCCTCCCACGGTCTTGCGTCCTTGGCGACCGTTGGGAGAGACACTCGTCACATCGAGGTGTACGCCGATAGGTCGTCCGGTACCTTCGCGCCCGTGACCGCTCTCTCCGACGTAAAAGATCAAATCGTTCCGTCGGTGGGCTCTCCGCTGCTCGAAGCCACGGCGGTGCGCAAGATCTATCGCACAGGTGCCGAGTCGGTCGATGCCCTGAAGGGGGTCGATTTCGTTGTACCGTCGGGCGAATTCGTCGCCGTAATGGGCGCCTCGGGCTCGGGCAAGACCACCCTCTTGAACTGCCTGTCCGGCCTCGACGACATCGACGAAGGGTCCGTGGTGATCGCCGGCGAGGACATTCACAAGATGTCGGATTCCCGCCGCACGAAGCACCGCGCGTCGACGATGGGGTTCATCTTCCAGGCGTTCAACCTGATCCCGGTGTTCACGTCGACCGAGAACGTGGAGCTTCCCCTCCTTCTCGCCGGGACGCCGGCCAAGGAGGCTCGGGCGGCGGCCATCGAAACCCTCGAGCGGGTGAATCTCGGCCATCGCCTGAACCACCGGCCGACCGAACTCTCGGGCGGCGAACAGCAGCGCGTGACCGTCGCCCGCGCCCTCGCCGGCCGGCCCCAGATCGTGTGGGCGGACGAGCCGACCGGCAACCTCGACTCGGAGACCGCTGGGCAGGTGATGGGTCTCCTCGACGAGCTGCACCGAGACGGCCTCACGCTCATCCTCGTGACCCACGACGAGGGCATCGGGGCGTCGGCGCAGCGCCGAATCGCCATGCGAGACGGTGAGATCGTGCTCGACGAGCGCCTCCGCTGATGAGCGACCTCGACCGCTTCTCCCGACCACTCGGCATCGCCGCCGGGGCGATTCTCGCCGTGGGCCTGATCGTGGTCGGCTTCATTCCGCCAGCGGTGGTGTTGCTTTCGCTCCCGTTCGGCGTCATCGCAGCCCGCAAGCCGGTGCTTCGCCGTTTGGCGATCCGCAACGCGTCGCGCCGTCCGCGCGAGACGGCGCTCATCCTCCTGGGGGCGTTGCTCGGCACCGCCATCATCACCGGCTCGGCGGCCGTCGGTGACACCCTCGGCGGCTCGATCCGCCAAGGCGCATTCACCCAGCTCGGCCCGATCGACGAGGTCGTCCGCACTTCCGGCCTGGAGAATCGCGAAGCGTTGCTGACCGCCGTGAAGGCGGCGCCGAAGGGTGACATCGACGGGATCCTCCCGTTCTTGGCCGTGTCGGCGGCGGTCGCCCGATCAGGCGCCGACCCGAAGGCCGAGCCCCAGGCAACGTTGCTCGAGGTCGACTTTCCGTCGGCCCGCGCATTCGGAAATGACCCGAAGAGCACCGGCATCGAGGGCGCCACTCCGGGGCCGGGGATGGGGGTCATCGGGAAGGACCTGGCTCGGACACTCGACGCCAGCGTCGGTGACACCGTCGAGGTCTTCGTCTACGGCGCCCAGCGCACCGTGAAGATCGAACGGATCCTGCCGCGCAGAGGGATCGCCGGCTTCCACTCCGGATTCGGGAGCCAAGCTCCCAACCTGTTCGTCGCTGCCGGCACCATCGCCGAGCTCGTCGCCGCCAACCCCTCGACCGGCTCTCCGCCGTCATCGACCGTGGCGGTGTCGAATGTGGGGGGCGTGATCGACGGCGCTGATCGCTCACGACAGGCGATCGCAGCTCTCGAACCGGCGTTGGCTGCGGCCGGCCTCCAGGCTCAGGCCTCGCCGGTGAAGCAAGACCTCTTGGATGCGGCCGAGGCGCAGGGGAAATCGTTCACCCAGCTGTTCACCTCGCTGGGCACGTTCAGCGCCCTGGCCGGCATCTTGTTGTTGATCTCGATCTTCATCATGCTGGCCGAAGAACGAAAGACCGAGCTCGGGATGTTGCGGGCCGTCGGTCTGAAGCGAGCCGGCCTCATCGGAACGTTCTCCCTCGAAGGCTGGATGTACTCCGTGGGTGCCGCCGCCCTCGGCACACTTGCGGGCATCGGCGTAGGCCGGGCGATCGTTGCGGTGACGTCGGGCATCTTCGCGGGCGACGGAGACTTCGCCCTCGAGCTCAATTACACCGTCACCAAAGCCAGCATCCAGCGCGGCTTCATGGTCGGGTTCGTCTTTTCGATGTTGACGGTCCTCGGCACGTCGATCTGGATCTCGCGCCTCAACGTGATCCGGGCCATTCGTGACTTGCCCGAGCCCACCGTGAAGACGAGCCGGCTCGTTGTCCGTGTGATCCGACGGACCCTGCAAGTCATCGTCGTCCTCGTCGGAGTGGCGCTCACCCTGAGCGGGTTCTCGGCGAAATCCCCCGCTTCGCTCCTGCTCGGTCCGCCCCTCGTCGCCTTCGGCATTGCCATGCTCGTGCGCCGGCGCCTCAACAAACGGGTGGTCGATTCGATCGCCGCCGCCCTCAGCCTGGCGTGGGCGATCCTCTGCTTCGACCTCGTGCCCGATGTCTTCACCAATCCCGACATCTCGCTGTTCGTGCTCGACGGCGTCGTGTTGACGATCGCCGGGGTGCTCCTCGTCAGCCGCCATCAGGGCGCCATCGGCGGCGCCGTTCGGACGGCCGGCGGCGGGAGCAAGTCGATGTCACTGCGACTCGGACTCGCCTACCCGCTGGCCAAGGGTTTCCGGACGTCGCTCATCCTCTCGACGTTCACGTTGGTGATGTACACCCTCATCTCCATCACCTTGTTCAGCTCGGTGTTCGCCGGCCAGATCGACTCTTTCACGGCCGACATCTCCGGCGGCTTCGACGGCCAAGTGTTCTCGAACCCGTCGAACCCCGTGCCGGTCGAGACCGTCCAAGCCGAGCCCGGCATCGTCTCGATTGCCCCGCTGGCCACCGTCGGCGCGCAGTTCAACATTCCATCCCGTCCGACGAAGGAGGGCACGAACCCGTTCTCCTTCTGGCCACTCGCCGGGTACGACGCCGCCTTCGTCGACGGAGGCCCTCCATCGCTGCAGGAATTCCTTCCCGAGTTCGGCGACGAGACCGGCGCCTGGCGGGCGCTTTTGACCGACCCCACCCTGGTGATCGTCGACGAGTTCTTCCTCCAGCAGGGAGGCGGGCCGCCTGAGGAGTCGATCAAGCCCGGATCCAAGGTGATCGTGCAGGATCCGGTCACCGGGACGGTGCGCGACCTGAAGGTGGCTGCGCTGGCGGATTCCGGTGGCGGCCGATCGACGTCGTACATGGGGATCGAGGCCGTTCGGGGCCTCGTCGGAAATCGCGCCGTGACCAACCTCCTTCGCTACAAGGTCGCTCCCGGCACTGACCCCCAGGTCGTGGCCGAGCGGCTCAAGGGCAAATACGTGGCCAACGGTGTCGACGCCTTCTCGTTCAAGAAAGCCGTCGGCGACGGGCTGGCCCAGCAGTCACAGTTCTTCCGGCTGATGCAGGGCTACCTCTCGCTCGGTCTCATCGTCAGCGTCGCCGGCATCGGTGTCGTGATGGTGCGGGCGGTTCGCGAACGGCGTCGAGAGGTCGGCGTGCTGCGGGCGCTCGGGTTCGAGACCAAGCAGGTGCGGCGCGCCTTCGTGGCTGAGTCCAGCTTCGTCGGCCTCGAGGGCATCCTCCTCGGCACGACCCTCGCCATCGTCTCGTCCTGGCGGCTCCTCACCAGCGGCAGTTTCGGTGACGGCCTCGACTTCTCCATTCCGTTCGGATCGGTCGCCCTGATCGTCACCCTGGCCTTCCTAGCCACCCTCGCCGCCACCGCCAGCCCCGCCCAACAGGCTTCCAAGATCCGCCCGGCCGTCGCCCTCCGCATCACCGACTGACCGGCCGACCCCCTAGAACGAATCAGGGGGAGGGCTTGGGTCCGAGGGCGGCTTCGATTGTGTCGAACAGGCGGGCCGTGCAGTCCGTCATCTCGACGATGGGGATCACCTCGGTGGCGATGCGCTCGGCCAGTTGCTCGACGGCGGCCCGCACGGCATTCCCGCTCGGGTCGAGAGGAATCGACG
>JBKJLN010000349.1:0-4152 GCA_046596935.1 Acidimicrobiales bacterium | reverse complement strand
GGGCAATTCGTCGATCCTCGCCAGGCCCAGATCACGTTCTCCCAGAAGATCGACGCCGGCAAGGTCGCGGTGACGGTGTCGGTCGACCAGGTACGAGGCGTGGCCGGCCTCCTCGTGCCGGGGGACCGAGTGAACATCCTCGTCGCTGACGGTGGGGCCCAGCGGGTGCTGTACCAGAACGTCGAGATCCTGGCCATCGGCACGACGGCCGCGCCCCAGCCCGGCGAGACGGCGGCGGTCACCAACCCGGGAAGTGGATTGATCACCTTCCACGTTCCCCAGGAGGCGGCCTCTCGCATCGTCTACGCCGCGCAGCTCGGTGGTGGGCTCTACCTGACTCTGGTTCCGACCGACAACCAACCGGTGCAGGTGCCGCCGATCAGTGCGAACAATCTCTTCACCGGCTCCGCAACACCGGAGGGCTGACGGCCATGGCTAGCCTCTCGCCCGTCGACACCAACTCGTCTCCGCTCACCGTCGCCGTCGTCGACGACGACCCGAAGCTGCGCACCCGACTGGCCATGCAGTTGGGGGAGGCGGCGCGGGCCTCCGCATTCCCGTCGCTGGCCTCGGTCGAGTCCAAAGTGGCATCAGGTACGCCACTCATCCTCCTCGTGGGGCCCTCCTTCGCCGACCCGACCGGGCTGGCCGAGGTGAGCCGCCTCACCCGCACGAGACTGGGCACCGTTGCGGTCATGGTGGTCGACGAGTTGTCGACCGAGATCCTCCAGCAGGCCATCCGTTCTGGGATCAGCGACGTGATCTCGCTGCCGGCAGAGACCGGCGTCCTGCGTGAGGCCATCGACCGCGCAGCTGAGCAGCTCAACGTCGTTTCCATGCCTCCGACACTGGCGGCAGTGCCTGAACCGAGCAATGCCGAGCGCGGCCGAATCGTGACCGTGTTCTCGACCAAGGGCGGCGCCGGGAAGTCGTTCGTGGCCACCAACCTCGCGGCCGTCCTCGCCCGCCGCAACACCAAGCCCGTCGTCCTGGTCGATGCCGATCTCCAATTCGGGGATGTTGCCGTGATGCTCGGAATGGCGCCGGCCCACACCATCATCGACGCCGTCAACGTGATGGATCGCCTCGACGAGGCCCTGTTGCGCAGCTTGCTGATCAAGCACGAGTCCACCGGCCTCTACGTGCTGGCGGCACCCATCGAGCCCGCTTTCGCGGATGCAGTGAGCCTGCTGCACATGCGCCGCATTCTCGAACTGCTCACGTCGTTCTGCTCGCACGTGGTGATCGACACGCCGGCGTCGTTCAACGACATCGTCCTCGGCGTCCTCGAACAGGCCGACGACATCGTGCTGATGGCAGGCATGGACATCCCCCACATCAAGAACACCAAGATCGGGCTGCAGACGCTGCGGCTGCTGAACATTCCGGCATCGAAGGTGAAGCTCACGCTGAACCGGGCGAATTCGAAGGTGAAGCTCGACATCTCCGACGTCGAGCGGACGCTGCAGATGAAGGCTGACTGCCTCCTTCCCAGTGACATCGCCGTCCCGCAGTCGATCAACAAGGGCGTGCCGATCGTGGTCGACGCCCCTCGGTCGGGTGTCTCGCGCAACCTCGAGCGCATGGCCGACATGTTCCCGGCGCTGGCCGCGGAGCAGGCGACCGGTAGGTAACCCCGGCCGTGTCGCTCTACCGCCGCCTTCAGGATGCGCAGGGCCAGGTCACGTCCTCCGGGCGGAACCCGCTCCTCGACGAGCTGCGCCAGAAGATCCACGGCCAGCTCATCGACGAACTCGGGGCCGTCCTCTACGACAAGCGACTCTCGGAGGACGATCTCCGGACCAAGGTCCAGGTCTCGCTGCAGGCTGCGCTCGCTCGGGAGACGGCGCCGATCTCGGGGGCCGATCGCGCCCAGCTGTTGAGCGACGTCTCCGACGACGTCCTCGGATACGGTCCGATCGATCGCCACCTCCATGATCCCTCGGTCACCGAAGTCATGGTCAACGGCCCTGGACGGGTGTTCGTCGAGCGCAGCGGCAAGATCGAGACGACCTCGACGACGTTCATCGACGAGGCCCACCTGCGGCGGATCATCGACAAGATCGTGGGTCAGGTCGGCCGGCGCATCGACGAGGCCACGCCGATGGTCGATGCCCGCCTGCCCGACGGGTCTCGTGTCAACGCCGTCGTCCATCCGCTGGCCATCGGTGGTCCGTTCCTGACGATCCGAAAGTTCGCCGCCGAGCCCTTCAGCGTCGAAGACCTCATCGGGTTCGGCACGTTCAACGAGCCGGTGGGCCGCTTCCTCGAAGCCTGTGTCCGCGGTCGGATGAACATCGTCGTTTCCGGCGGCACCGGTACCGGGAAGACCACGACTCTCAACGTGCTCTCGTCGTTCATCCCGTCGAACGAGCGGATCGTCACCGTCGAGGATGCCAAGGAGCTGCAGCTCGTCCAGGCGCATGTGCTGGCCCTCGAGGCGCGGCCGCCGAACATCGAGGGCAGGGGCGAGGTCACCATTCGCGACCTGGTCCGGAATGCACTCCGCATGCGCCCCGACCGGATCGTGGTGGGGGAGTGCCGTTCCGGCGAGGCGCTCGACATGTTGCAGGCGATGAACACGGGCCACGACGGATCGCTCACGACCATCCATGCCAACAGCCCCCGTGACGTCCTGGCCCGCATCGAGACGATGACCCTCATGTCGGGGTTCGACCTCCCCGTGCGGGCCATCCGCGAGCAGATGGCGTCGGCCCTCGACGTAGTGGTGCAACTGTCCCGGCTACGCGATGGCACGCGTCGTGTCACCCATGTCACCGAGGTGCTCGGCATGCAGGACGACCAACTGCTCACTGCCGACCTCTTCCTCTTCGACTACGGAATGGGCCTCGATGACGACGGGCGGTTCCTCGGCCAACTGAAGGCGACCGGACTCCGCCCGCAGTTCGCCCAGCAGCTCGCCGACCTCGGTGCGCCCCTCGACGACGATCTGTTCGAGGTGGGCGAGTTCGTCCGACCGGCAGCCTCCGGGTGACGCCGATCCGCCGCCTCGTTGCCCTCGTCGGGGTCCTGCTCGTCGCCCTCGGGTCGGTCGTTGCCGGTGGCGGGTCCGCCGGTGCTGCAGAACAGCTCACGATCCGCAAGATCGACACCAGTGATTTTCCGAAGGTGAAGCTCTCGGCGCTGTTCACCGGCGAACGGCCCGACCTGTCGCAGGTGACGGTGCGCGAGAACGGCCGCCTCCTGCCCGACATCGACGTCGTGCCGCTCGCCGAGTCGACGACCGCTGTCGGCATCGTGCTCGTCCTCGACACCTCCGGGTCCATGAAGGCCAACGGCCGTCTCGTTCAGGCAAAAGCAGCGGCGCGTCAATTCGTCGAGCGCAAGCTCCCCAACGATCAGATCGCCCTCGTGACCTTTGCCAACGAGCCTCGGGTCGCAGTGAACTTCACCAACGACGCCAACGCACTGTTGCCGGCAATCGACAGCCTCGAGCCCGCGGGGGAGACGGCGCTCTGGGACGGGGTGCGGGTGGGCGCAGGGCTCCTCGGCGATCGCCCCGACCTTCTTCCGTATCTCGTCGTGCTCTCCGATGGAGCCGACACCGTCTCGAGGGTGAGCGCTCCCGACGCCTTCGGCTTCGCCCGGAGCGCCCAGGCGGGCGTGTTCTCCATCGCCATCACCGGGTCGGGCGAGTCCGACGTGCCGGCCCTGCGGTCGCTCGCCGACGAAACCGGCGGGACATTCGTCGAAACCAGCAACGCCGCCGATCTCGGGCGGATCTATGCCGACCTCCAGGGCGTCCTGCAGAACCAGTACGAGATCAGCTGGACCTCCGCCGCCAAGACCCCGGAGATCCGCTTGGCGGTCAAGGTCGGCACCGCCGTTGTCGAGGGGTCGGTGGCCGTCAACAGCGTCAGCCTCGGCACGTCCGCGCAACCCCGCATCGTGCGGGTGCCGACGACACCCGGATTCCTCGTCACCAGCGGTCCGTTTCTGATCGCTGCCCTCGCCGCCGCTGCCGCCGGGTTGCTCGGCGCCGGCTTCGTCTTGCTCCGTCGGGACGGTCCCGCGCTCACGGATGTGCTCGAGGCCTACTCCGCCGGAGGGCGTAGCGCCGCCGCTGAGGACGAAGGTGGGCACTCGTTCGTGCCCGAAGCAATCCGTCGGGCCGTCGAGCGCACGGCCAGC
>JBKJLN010000326.1:0-2984 GCA_046596935.1 Acidimicrobiales bacterium | reverse complement strand
ATCGGCCCCGGCCCATTCGCGGCCATGTTGCTCTCCGACATGGGCGCGGAAGTGCTGCGCGTCGATCGAGCCCAGGCCGTTCGCGGTGGCGATCCGACGAAGCCACCCGTCGACGTGCTCAATCGGGGACGCAAGTCGATCGCCGTCGACCTGAAGAACCCCGACGGCGTCGAGACGGTATTGCGCCTGGTGGAGTCGGCTGATGCCCTGATCGAGGGCTTCCGCCCCGGCGTCACCGAACGCCTCGGGATCGGACCCGACGTGTGCCTCGCCCGCAACCCCAAGCTCGTCTACGGCCGAATGACCGGATGGGGTCAGGAAGGCCCGATGGCGATGGCCGCCGGGCACGACATCAACTACATCGCGCTGGCCGGCGCCCTCGACCCGATCGGACGCGCCGGCGGGCCCCCGGTGCCTCCGTTGAACCTCGTGGGCGACTTCGGGGGCGGCGCCATGTTCCTGGCCTTCGGCGTGGTGTGCGCTCTCCTCGAGTCGCAGCGTTCCGGCGAGGGACAGGTCGTCGACGCCGCCATGGTCGACGGTGCCGCCACGCTGATGTCGATGTTCCACGGCTTCGCCGCTATGGGCATGTGGACGGAGGAACGAGGCACGAACCTCCTCGATACCGGGGCGCATTTCTACGACGTGTACGAGACGGCCGATGCGAAGTACGTGTCGATCGGATCGATCGAGCCCCAGTTCTATGCAGAACTCCTGCGCCTCACTGGCCTCGAAGGAGACCCGGAGTTCGCGGCGCAGCACAACCGGAGCAACTGGCCGGCGCTCAAAGCCCGTCTGGCCGAAGTCTTCCGTACGAAATCGAGAGACGAGTGGACGGCGATCATGGAAGGAACCGACGTGTGCTTCGCTCCGGTGCTCTCGTTGTCGGAGGCACCGAAGCACCCGCACATGGCGCAGCGGGGCACGTTCACCGAGGTCGCAGGGGTGACCCAACCGGCCCCGGCGCCGCGTTTCAGTCGCACGCCCGGGGAGATCGCCCGCCCGGCCGCCCATCCTGGCCAGCACACCGACGAGGCCCTCGTCGAATGGGGCTTCGACGCCACTGAAGTCGCCAAGTTGCGCGAGACAGGCGCGGTGGCATGAGCACGATCGTCTTCTTCCACGCCCATCCCGACGACGAGAGCATCGCCACGGGCGGCACGATGGCCAAGATGGCTGCGGCGGGGCACCGGGTCGTGCTCGTGGTCGCCACTCGAGGAGAACATGGCGAGGTGGCCGACGGGTTCCTCGACGCCGGCGAGTCGTTGTGGCAGCGCCGCGAACGCGAGACCGCGGCATCGGCGAAGGAGTTAGGTGCGGCGCGTCACGAGTTCCTTGGTTACGTCGACTCGGGAATGATCGACACGCCCGAGAACGAAGCACCGGAGTGCTTCTGGCGGGCCGACGTCGATGAGGCGGCCGAGCGGCTGGCGGCCATCCTCCGAGAGGAGCAGGCGGATGTGCTCACGGTCTACGACGCCAACGGGAACTACGGCCACCCTGACCACATCCAGGTGCACCGCGTCGGCATCCGGGCGGCCGAGCTCGCCGGGGTCGAACAGGTCTACGAGTCGACCGTCGACCGCGACTACTTCCGTGATCTGATGAAGCGGGCGAGCGAATTGGGCATGCCCGATCTCCCCGACACCGATGGCGTGCGCGAGGAGGACGAGGAGTTCTCCATGGGAATGCCGGGCGACGTCATCACGACCCGCATCGACGTCCGCGAGTTCCTCGACGTGAAACGTCGCTCGATGCAGGCCCACGCCAGCCAGATCGCGGAGACGTCGTTCTTTCTGAGCATGCCGCCCGAAGCGTTCGAGGCGACGTGGGGCACGGAGTTCTACATCCATCGGGGCGCGCCCGCAGGAACGACCGAGGACGACCTCCTCGCCGGCTTGTCCTTGTGAGCCATGTCGTTCTCGTCCGCCACGGCAAGGCGGCGGCGGGCTGGGACGCCGACCTCGACCCGGGTCTCGACGACTTGGGTCGCCAACAGGCCCACGACATGGCCGACATGCTGCACCTCTTCGGACCGCTCCCGCTCTACTCGAGCCCGTTGCGACGGTGCTACGAGACCGCCGAAGCGTTGGGCGATCGATGGGGGGTCGAGCCGATCGTCACACCCGACGTCGGGGAGGTCGAGTCGCCGACAGCCGACCTCGCCGCCCGGGGAGCGTGGTTGCGTGGCTTCATGGCGAGCACCTGGTCACAGCAGCCTCCCGATCAGCACGCATGGCGGCAGCGGGTCGTCGACTTCCTCCTGGGCCTCGAAGGCCAGGACGCCGTCGTGGTGAGTCATTTCGTGGCCATCAACGCGGCCGTGGGCGTGGCGACGGGCGACGAACGGGTGATCGTCTTCGCTCCCGACAACTGTTCGCGCACCGAGCTGAAGGTCGAGGGCGGCCGCCTCGAGGTGGTCGAACTCGGCGGCACCGCCCGCACGCTCGTCAATTGATCGTTCCGCTCACCCCGCTCGACTTCCTCGAGCGGGCCCGCCGCCAATACGGCGAGCTGGAGGCGATCGTCGACGGGGAACGGCGCTTCAGCTACCGCGAGTACGCCGGCAGGTGTCACGCCCTCGCCGCCGCCCTTCTCGCCCATCCGTTCTGGGGAGATTTCTCACGCGCACAGCGGGAGAAATCTCCCCAGAACGAGAGTGGGGGGCGGGTCGAAGCAGCCGCGGGGCCGCGAGTGGCGTACCTGTGCCCGAACACGGTGGAGTTGCTCGAGGCCTACTACGGCGTGCTGCTGGCGGGGTGCGTTCTCGTGCCGCTGAACATCCGCCTTTCAGCGGCGGAGTTGCAGGCGATCGTCGACGATTGCGGGGCCTCGCTCCTGGTCGTGCATCCGCCGCTGGCGGGGCTGGCCGACCAGTTGCGGATCACCCACCGCATCGACCTCGGTCGCGACTACGAGGCGAGGCTGGCGGCCCATGCCGGCGCGGTCGTCGAGCACGTCGTTGCCGACGAGAACGACGTGTG
>JBKJLN010000107.1:0-8350 GCA_046596935.1 Acidimicrobiales bacterium | reverse complement strand
ACTACCAACGGGCTCTCGACCGCACCGACGTCGCCCTCGTGCTGAAGGTGCACACGTCGAACTACCGCATCGTCGGCTTCACCGAATCGACTCCGGTGACCGAGCTCTCGACGCTTGGTGCGCCCGTCGTCGTCGACGTCGGGTCGGGTCTGCTCGATGCCGCAACGCCGTGGCTGGAGGGTGGGCCGCCTCCGTGGTTGGCGGCCGAGCCCGCCGTGCGCCAAACCCTCGCGGCAGGAGCGTCGTTGGTGACGTTCTCCGGAGACAAACTCCTTGGCGGACCCCAGGCCGGCGTCATCGCCGGCGACGCCGCGCTGGTCGAGCGCTGCCGGCGCCATCCCCTCGCTCGCGCCCTGCGTCCCGGAGGCCTGATCCTGGCGACGCTGCAGGAGGTCGCCTTGGCCTACCTCCGTCGGGATGGCGCGTCGCTCCCCTTCTGGCGGATGGCCACCGTTGCCGTCGACGAGCTGCGGTGCCGGGCCGAGGCCATTGGGATCGGCGAGGTCGTCGCTTGCCAATCAGTGCCCGGCGGCGGGTCGGCGCCGGGGGTCACTATCCCGTCGGCCGGTCTGGCGTTTCCCGGCGACGGCACGGCCGAGTTGCGGCGCCACGATCCCCCGGTGATCGCGCGGGTCGTCGACGGCCGCACGGTGCTCGACCTCCGCACGGTGGATCCGGCCGACGACGTCGTCATCGCCGCCGCAGTGGCCGACCTTTCGGCCTGACATGCACGGCGCCTGACATGCACGTCGTCGCCACCGCCGGTCACGTCGACCACGGCAAGTCGACACTCGTGCGCGCGCTCACCGGCACCGACCCCGACCGCTTCGCCGAGGAGAAGGAGCGGGGGCTCACCATCGACCTCGGCTTCGCCTCGACCACGCTGGCGTCGGGACGCGAGATCTCCTTCGTCGACGTTCCCGGGCACGTTCGGTTCCTCAAGAACATGCTCGCCGGTGTCGGCGCCGTCGACGCCTGCCTGTTCGTCGTTGCTGCCACCGAGGGCTGGAAGCCGCAATCGGAGGAGCACCTCCGCATCCTGGAATTGCTCGGCGCAACCCATGGCCTGGTGGCGTTGACCAAGGTCGGGTCGTGCGATGCCGATGACATCGAACTGGCCCACCTCGACATCGCCGATCGGGTGGCCGGCACCTTCCTCGAGAACGCCGAGATCGTCGGCGTCGATGCCCCCGCGGACATCGGTCTCGACGAACTGCGCAGCGGGCTCGACCGCCTCCTCGAACGGACACCGACGGCGATCGATCGCAGCCGACCCCGGCTCTGGATCGACCGGTCGTTCGCGGCCCGAGGTTCGGGCACGGTCGTCACCGGCACCCTGGCCGGCGGCTCCATCTGCGTCGACGACGAGCTGACCGTTCTGCCCGCTGGTCGCCGCGTGCGGGTGCGGGCGCTGCAGACCCATGGCGTCGGCGTCGACGTCGCCTCACCAGGGCGGCGTCTCGCGCTCAATCTCACCGGCCTCTCCCATGGCGATGTCGCGCGCGGTGACGCCCTCGTTCGACTCGAGCAGTGGGCGCCCACCACGACCTTCGACGCCAGCCTCACCGTGCTCGCTGGGCTCGACCACGACCTCAACCGCCGGGGCGCCTACGCCGTCTACCTCGGATCAGGGGAGCACGCAGCCAGGCTTCGGGTGCTCGGTCCTGAGGCCCTGGCGCCTGGGAGCTCGGGGTTCGTCCGTCTCCACCTGCCCACCGCACTTCCGTTAGTGCCGGGCGACCGATTCATACTGCGGGAGTCGGGACGGGGCGAGACCGTCGGCGGGGGCGAGGTCCTCGACGTCGCCCCGATCCTCCCGGCGTCCAAGGCGCGGCCTGACAACGATCCGGCGCGCCTGGTCATCGAGCGGGGATGGGTGGACGCCGATCTCCTGGCGCGTCTGACCGGGGCCCCGGCGACGGCCGAGGTCGGACGTTGGGTGGTTGCGCCCGGGGTGCGGGCCGCCGCCGAAACCGCCCTCCTCGCTGCCGTCGACGACGCCGGAGCCCTCGGCCTCGACGTGGCCACCCTCGATGACCAGCACCGGGCGCTCCTCGAGATCCTCTCTTTCGTCGAGATCATCAACGGCCGCGCCAAGCGGGCGGGTCGGGCGCCGGCGGCCAAGCATCCCTACGAGTCGGCCCTCGAGGCTGCGGCCTTCACCCCACCGTCGCCCGAGGAGTTCGGGGTTTCGCGCGCCGAAGTCCGAGACCTCGTGCGCAAGAACCTCGTGGTCGAACGCGACGGTCTCTTCTTCAGCCCTTCCGCCATCGATCAGGCCATCGTCATCGTCGCTGCGACCCTGCGCGCCTCCCCCGAAGGCGTCACCGCCGGCGGCCTCCGAGACGCGTTGGGCACGACCAGGAAGTACCTGCTCCCGTTGCTCGGCCACCTCGACGCCATCGGCGTCACTCGCCGCCGGGGCGATGTGCGCATCGCCGGTCCTCGACTTCCCGACTGACGGCTACGCCGGGAGTTCGTCGCCCGGCTTGGCGCCGGGAAGCGCAGGGAGGGACCGGGGCCGTCGCGACCGACGCTTGGGGCCGGTCGTCTCCTCTTCGGTGCGGGCGACCGAGGCGACGGCGACGATATTGGTCATCACCTCACCGAAGGCCTCGGGGTCGGCCAGCAGCCAGGAATGGTTGCCGCTGACGACCTCCCCCGTCGAGCCGATGGCGGCGCACAGGGCATCGAAGCTGGCCCGGGGAATGATCTTGTCCTGCTCGCCCCAGAGCACCACCACCGGGAGGTGGCGGCGGCGGAGCTCCTCCAACTCCTGGGTCAGGTCGGCCTTGCGCGCCAGTTGCCCGGCTCGGAACATGGCCCGGGGGTTGCGGAGAAGGTTGGGGATGGCGTCTTCGAGGATGACCGGCAACACCCGCGTGAGGTGGGCGCGGGGGAGGATGTCGCTCGGGAAGTGGATGCCCCAGTCCCACAGGGGGCGCTGGGCCATCGACTTCACGGCGCCACCCGACGACGACCATGCGGACCCACCGACGGAGTTGACGAGGACGAGGGTGCGAACCCGGCCCTCGAAGTCGTGGGCGAACTGGATGGACACGGCGCCACCGAAGGAATGTCCGACGAGAAAAACGGGCTCGTCGACGCCGATGGCGGTGAGGAAGCCGTCGACCCAGGCGCCGTATCCCGCCATGTCAGCCTGGTCGCCGGGGAGCTCGTCGGAACCCCCGAAGCCCGGCAGCGCCGGGGCATAGACACGGCAACCGAGGTGGACGAGGCGCTTCAGCGCCCGCTTGTACGCGTGCTGCCCCAGCCCCCAGCCGTGGATGAACACGAGGGGAAAGCCCTCGCCAGCCTGGCCGTACAACGCGGTTCGCCCGTCGACCGTGGTCGACTTCCAGACGAGGTGGTCGTTCGGCGGCTCCGCTGGGGCGCTTGCCATCGCAAGCAGACGTTACGCCAGAGTTGCCACCGGGTGGACAGCGGTAGGCGTCAAAACGCCCAAAACGCTCAGCCCGCGCGGCGAACGATGAGCTGCTTGCGCTCGACCTCGTTGAGGCCGCCCCAGATGCCGTGGGGCTCACGGATCTGGATGCTGTACTCCAGGCACGGTCGGCGCACGGGGCACGTGGCGCAGATGGCTTTGGCCCGCTCTTCGCGCTCTTCCTTCTCGTCCTTGCGCTCGAACTGCGCTGGCGGGAAGAAGACATCGGCATGCGGGCCGCGGCACGAGGCCTTGACCTGCCACATCTCCTCGATGGTTTGTGCGCTCACAGCACCCCCTGTGGTTCTGACGCGGACCCTAAACCCCCAGGAAGTCCCACACAAGGGTCAATTTTCCAGCCCAGCTACCAAGAGCGCTTCCGCACCCCCGTGCGGCCGCCGTCGGGAGCGCCAGCGGCAGCCCGGCACGCTCCGCCGATCTCCCAAGCGGCCGGCGTAGGGAGCGCCAGCGAGCAGCCGGCACGTGAGCGAAGCAGCAGTTATGCGAAGCGAACCAATTTAATGCCCGGCGTCCTTGGCGGCGCCCTCGAGGGGCTCGACCTCGAGGAGGAGTCCGTCGATGCCGGCGACACGGATGGTCTCGCCCGCCCGGATAGGCGTCGCCCGATTGGTGCGGGCCCGCCAGGGGGCTTGGCGGACGGTGACGACGCCGTCGGGATCGACATCCGACAGGGCGGTTCCTTCCTCGCCGAGCATCGATTCGCGGCCGATGGTCGGGGTGGAGAAGCGGGTGCGGACCATGGCCGGCATGCCCGCGACCATGAACAGGGCGACGGCGCCGATGGCGCCAGCCACGAGGATGAGCGGTACGGAGACCCCGTCGGTGAAGAGAAAGAAACTCCCGGCAACGAACGCCAGCGTGCCGATCACGGTCCAGGCCCGAGGTGCGCCCGCTTGCACGTCGATGCCGTAGCCAACAATCCCGATCCCGACGAGGAGCAGGGCACCGGGGCGGGTGGGGAGGACGCCGAGGCCATAGCCGCTGAGCACGAGGCTGACGGCGCCGACCGCGCCGGCGACGCCGATCCCGGCGGTGAAGAACTCGAACAGGACGAGCATGAGACCCACCACCAAGAGGAGATAGGCAGCCGACGGAGTCGCCACGGCGTGGAGCATCTGGGCCAGCAGCGAAGGCTCGTCGAAGCGGACCTGGGCGGCCGGCGACAGTTGGCGCTGGGGCGGCCGTCCTTCACGGCGAATGACCGTTGTGGGCACCTCGATTCCCTCGAGACCACCGATGCCGACGATGAAGTCGCCGAGGGTCGCCGCCGAGACCGTGGCCACCTTCTGGCGGAGGGCGTCGGCGGCTCGTTGGGTGCCGACCACCGAGCGGGGCGCCACACCCCGCACCTGGGCAGCCGAGAAGAGATCGAAGGCTCGCCCCGTGGCGCGAGCTTCCTTGCCGGGGCCCACCCACACGGCCACGGGCACGGACGCCGCGCCGACGTCATCGATGAGGCGGCGGAGTTGGGCGTCGGGGGCGACGCTTCCGGTGCTGTCGAGCCGGATGACGAGCGCCTCGACGGAATCCCGTTCGGCCTCCCGGAGCGACCCAGACATGAAATCGACCGAGATCGGGTCGAGCAGTCCGCTGACCTCGATGACATCGATCCGCACCGCCTCGGCGGGCGCTGCGTGGGCGGAAGAGGGCGGAAGAGAGGCTGCCGGGCGCGCCGAAGCGAGGACACCCGCGAGGGCGCCGAGAAGCAAGAGGCTGCTGACTAGCCTGCGGCGGCGAATGGATGTCTCCCAGTTCTGCTCGATGGCCCGGCTCCTCATCGTCGCCGGGAAGGGCGGGGTTGGCAAAACCACGGTCACGGCCACCCTGGCCCGGATGGCGGCGCAGGCCGACCGCAACGCGCTGATCCTCGAGGTCGAGGGCAAGAGCGGGATCGGCAACGTCTTCGGGCGAACCGACCGCCTCACCTACGAGGAAGTCGACCTGTCGACTGCCGGGAACGGGCGCGTGCGCGGGCGGACGCTGACCCCAGACGACGCCCTTCTCGAGTATCTGGCCGAGCACGGCATGAAGCGCATCTCGAAGCGTTTGGCATCCTCCGGCGCGCTCGACGTGGTGTCGACCGCCGTGCCGGGGATCAAGGACATCCTCGTGCTCGGAAAGGTCAAGGCCCTGGAGCGCTCGAACGCTGCCGACCTGTTCGTGCTCGATGCGCCCGCCGCTGGTCACGCGGTCACCTTCCTCACGAGTGCGAAGGGCCTTCTCGACGCCGCCAGGGTCGGTCCGATCCGCACCCAGGCCCAGGACGTGGTCGATCTGCTGTCCGATCCCGAACGCTGTCAGGTGATCCTCGTCACGCTGCCGGAAGAGACGCCGGTGAACGAGGTCATCGAGACCGCCTACAAGCTCGAGGATCAGGTGGGCATCAAACTCGGACCGCTCGTCGTCAACGGCGTGTACCCCACCCTCACCGGTCTCGACGACGACCCTGCCGAGGTCGCCTCCGCCGCCGGCGTTGCATTGACACTCGATCAGGCTGCGGCATTGCGAGACGCAGCCGCGTTCCGATCGCAGCGTCAGGAGCTGCAGGCCGAACAACTGGCGCGTCTCGACGAAGCGCTCCCGTTGCCGCAAATCCGACTCCCGTTCCTGTTCACCCCTGAGGTCGGTCCCGCGGAACTCGACGTGCTGGCGGCGGCAATGGCCGACCAGGTTGGTTTGTTGAAATGACCGACGACCTCCTCCCCTTGGTGCGCGACCGTTCGATCATCGTGTGTTGCGGATCTGGCGGCGTCGGCAAGACGACCACGGCAGCAACGTTGGCGTTGGAGGCAGCCCGACAGGGTCGCCGCGCTTGCGTGGTCACCATCGACCCGGCCAAGCGACTGGCCGACGCCCTCGGGCTGGCCTCGCTCTCGAACCTGCCTGGTCAGGTGGCGGGCGATTGGCCTGGAACGCTCGACGCCCTGATGCTCGACACCAAGTCGACCTTCGACGCGCTGGTGACCCGCTACGCGGCAACGCCGGAACAGGCCGAGGGCATCCTCGCCAACCGGGTCTACCGGAACATGTCAGGGGCGTTGTCCGGCACCCAGGAATACATGGCGATGGAGAAGCTGCACGAACTCTCGGCCAGCGGCGCGTACGACCTCATCGTGATCGACACCCCGCCGACCCGGAACGCCCTCGACTTCCTCGACGCGCCGAGGCGCCTCACTCGCTTCCTCGACAATCGCGTCTTCAAGTTGTTGATGATGCCGACGAGGGCCTATCTCAAGGCCGTGTCATTGGCCACACAGACATTCCTGCGCACGATCTCCAAGGTCGTCGGCGGGGAGGTCGTCGCTGACGCGGTGGCCTTCTTCCATGCCTTCGAGGGGATGGAGCAAGGATTTCGTGAGCGGGCCGCCGACGTGCTCCTCCTCCTCCAGGCGCCGTCGACCGCCTTCGTGCTCGTGACCTCGCCGCGCCGCGACGCCGTCGAGGAGGCCGAGTTCTTCGCCGACCAGTTGGGGAAAGCCGGCATCGATGTCGACGCCCTGGTCGTGAACAGGCTCCACCCGCCCTTCGGCTCGGCCGCCGCTCCGGAAGGCCTCGGCGATCTCGGCCGCAACCTGCGCGACTTCCGTTCCATCGCCGAACGCGAGGAGCAGCACTTCGACGCCTTGGCGGCGCGCATCTCCCCCGCCCCCGTCGCCCGCGTGCCGTTCCTTGCGTCCGACGTGCACGACCTTGTCGGTCTCGGCATCATCGCCGGACACCTCTTCCCCAACTATTGACAGCCGTACTGTCAAAAGATACGGTCGCTCTCTTCCCCACTGGAGGTTGACCGTGAAGATTCTTCGAACGCCCGACGAACGGTTCGCCTCCCTCCCCGACTTCCCGTTCGAGCCGCACTATCTCGAACTCGCCGATGGGCTGCGCGTCCACTACCTCGACGAGGGTCCAGCCGGCGCTGCGCCCGTGCTGTTGATGCACGGCGAACCCTCGTGGTCGTTCCTCTACCGCAAGATGATCCCGGTCCTGGTCGCCGCCGGCCACCGCTGCATCGCTCCCGATCTCGTCGGCTTCGGTCGGTCCGACAAACCCGCCGACCAGGACGACTACACCTATCAGCGCCACGTCGACTGGATGTCCGAAGCACTCTTCGATCGGCTCGATCTTCGCGACATCACCTACTTCGGACAGGACTGGGGCGGACTGATCGGCCTGCGTCTCCTCGCCGCCCAACCCGATCGATTCGCTCGCGTCGTCGTTGGGAACACCGGCCTGCCCACGGGCGATCGAACCCCCAACGATGCCTTCCTGTCATGGCAGAAGTTCGCCAAGGAGTCGCCGGTCTTTCCGATCGGCGGCATCATCAACGGTGGCACTGCGACCGACCTCTCGGAGGATGTCATCGCCGCCTACGACGCGCCGTTCCCCGATGACACCTATAAGGCTGGGGCCCGCCGTTTCCCGGTGTTGGTGCCGACGTCACCCGACGATCCCGCCTCCGAGGCCAACACCCGAGCATGGGAGGTGCTGCGAGCCTTCGATCGCCCGTTCCTGTGCGCATTCAGCGATTCCGACCCGGTGACCAAGGGCGGCTCGAGCGCTTTCATCGGTCATGTCCCCGGCACCGAGGGGCAGCCCCACACCACCATCGAAGGTGGCGGCCACTTCCTGCAGGAAGACAAGGGCGAGGAGCTCGCCGGCGTGATCGTCGACTTCATCGCTTCGACGTGACCGCGCCTCGCGGCAGCGTGCGCCGCCAGGTCAGGATCGCTCGTCCGCCCGACGAGGTCTGGGCCTTGGCCGGCGACCCGACGCGTCTGGCCGAGTGGTTCCCCGGCATCACGTCGGCCACCGTGGAGGGAGCGACCCGAACAATCGTGACGGGCAGCGGGATGCCCATGCCCGAAGAGATCGTCACCAATGACCCGC
>JBKJLN010000386.1:0-5216 GCA_046596935.1 Acidimicrobiales bacterium | reverse complement strand
AGCTTCCCCAGCTCGACGAGGGTGTCGACGGCCTGGCGGCGGGCCCGGGGGTTGCGTTGCTTGAGCATCGGCATGACCAACTGTTCGAAGAACCCGGCCTCGCGCTCGGCGGCGGTCTTGTACATCCGGAGATGGCGGGCCTCGACGCCGAAGCGCATGAACCCGGCGGCCAGGTTGGCGACGATGAGCGCCTCCTCGTCGAAGTAGACGGTGCCCCCGACGGGACGACCGGAGACGAGGCCGTAGCGCTGCAACTCGGCCAGCTCGACGAGCGTCAGCCCGCATGCCGTCGACAGCTCCTCGAGGGTCATGCTCACGCCGGTGTGCACAACCTGCAGCGGGTTGACCATGTCGGCGACCGGCGAGGGAATCGAGGGCGCGGATCGGATCGGTGTCATCGCCGGAGTCGAACGCTCGGGCGTGCCCGCGTCGCTTCGGCCGTTGATCGACTCCGCCGGCGATCCCCGGGTCGGAAGCGAAGCCGACGTCGACGTCATGGCGCCGGCCGCATCGGCCAACTCCTCCGCCTCGTCGACACCGAGACGGCCCTTGATCACCTTGAGGGGGAGGTATTGCTCGCGCTGTTGGCGCAGGATCCATCGGAGGCGCTCGACGTCGGGCTCGTAGAACTTGCGGTAGCCCGACGGCGTCCGTTCAGGATCGAGCAGACCCTGGCTCTCGAGGAATCGAATCTTGGAGATCGTGAGGTCGACGAACTCCGGACGCAGCAGGGCCAGGACCTCCCCGATCGACAGGTAGGCGCGCTCGGACACGGATGGCGTGGGCTAGCTCGGGTCGGTCCCGGCAGCGAGGAAGACCAGCTTGAACTTGCCGATCTGCACCTCGTCGCCATTGGCCAACGTCTGCTCCTCGATCCGCTCGCGATTGAGGTAGGTCCCGTTCAGCGAGCCCACGTCCTTGGCCACGTAACCGTCGTCCGTGCGGGTGAACTCCGCATGTCGCCGTGAGACGGTGACGTCGTCGAGGAAGATGTCGGAGTCGGGGTGACGACCGGCCAGCGTCTTGTCTCGATCGAGGACGTACTTCGACCCGGCGTTGGGACCGCGTCGCACCCACAACATGCCGGCGCCGGGTGCCAGGTCGGGCAGGCTGACACTCTGGTCCTCTGCCGGGTCGCTGGCGTCGATGACGGCAAGGGTGATGGTCGTCGGTTCTTCGCCACCTCGACCCGGTTCTTCACCGAGGCGCACCGGGGTTTCGTCTGGCTTTTCCAGAACCTGGCCACACGACGAGCAGAAGTTGGACCCCGGAGGATTGCGGTGTCCGCAGTTGTTGCAGAAGACGTCAGCCACGCACAGACGGTAGTCGGAAAAGCCTCAACCTCAACGACCGGATGAACCTTGACGACCGGACAGCTAGTCGGTCAGGAGTGCCTGGTACCCGGCAGCGTCGAGCAGGGCGTCGACGGCGGCCGGATCGCTGGGCTCGATGATGCAGATCCATCCCTCGCCGTAGGGATCTTCGTTGAGACGCTGGGGGGCGTCGGAGAGTTCGCGGTTGACTTCGACGACGGTGCCGGCGATGGGGGCATAGACGTCCGAGACCGACTTCGTCGACTCGACCTCGCTGAACGATCCATTGGCCTCGACTTTGGTCCCCGGCTCGGGCAGCTGCACGAACACCACGTCGCCGAGGGCGTCCTGGGCGTAGTCGGTGATCCCGATCCGGACCCGGCCGCTGTCCTCTTTCCGAACCCACTCGTGGTCGGACGTGTAGCGCAGATCGTCGGGAACGTTGCTCATGTTTTCACCCTAGCCAAGGGCCACAGGCGCCTCGGTGCTCACTTGAGCGGCCGGGCGGCGTCGAACTCCGGTGGCCGGGCGAGGGCCGGCAGATTCAGGCTCGCCTGCTTCGAGAGCTGGACCTTCACGCCCTTGAGCGTGGACACGGCGTCGACGGCGCCGCCGGGAATCTTCAGGCCGCCCTCGAGCGTCGCTCCCTGGCCGATGGCGCTGATGCGGTAGGGCGCCGAGATCACGGTGCCGTCGATGGCGACGCGACCGTCGCGCTCGGCGAAGGCAGTGGAGACCCCGACGCGACGGTCGTTCACGGCGATGGCCTCGGCGCCTGCATCGCGAAGCTCCTGGACGATGTCGATCACCGTGTCGTAGGTGACGAGCCCGCCGGGGTCGCTGATGGCCATCACCAGACCTGGACCGGCGACCGGGGTCGTTCCCGCCAGGACCTGGAGGTTCCGGAGTTGCTCGCCGGCCGCCTGCACAGCCGCCGTCTCGTCCTTGGAGAAGCGACGGAGATCGTTGAGCTGCACCTTGAGCTCGGCTATCTCGCTCTGGAGGCTGTCGGCCTCGGCGTTGAGGTCGGAGAGGATCCGGGCCAGGTCACCCTCGGACTCGGCCTCGAGGGTCGGGCTCTCGCGACGCGGGCCCTGGAGCTGACCGACGAGGAGGAACCCGACGATGGCGGCGGCGATGGCCAGGAGGATCGGGCCACTGAGGCTCCCGCGCAGGCGGGTCAGCGCACCGGGCGGCGCCGAAAGGGGTGCGGTCATCGTTCAGCCCCCGAAGATGCGGCGGCGAACAGCGGCGAGGTTCTGGAAGATGCGGACGCCGAAGACGACGACCACGGCGGTGGTCAGGTCGACCGCCAACTGGTCGCCCAACCACACGAGTCCGGCGGCGACGGCGGCATTGCTGACGAACGCCAGGACGAAGACCCGATCGTTGAAGGTGCGCTCGAGGTAGGAGCGCACACCACCGAACGAGGCGTCGACGGCGGCGACGACACCCATGGCCACGTAGCGGGTCATCTCCGCCGGCACCGTCGGTCGCAACAGCAACGCCACGACCGCACCGATCAACAGCCCGATGGCGGCGAACATCAGCCGATTCCGTTCGGCGAGGCGGCGGAGATCCCCACCCTCCCGGTGTACCCGGGAACCTCGACGGTGTCTCGGATCTGGACGTCGAACCCCAGACCGAACAGGGTGATCCACCGCTTGAACCGTCTGGCGATCTCGCTCGACTCGAAGCGGGCGCGATCAGCACCAATCGCCGACACCCTGAACGGTGGGCTCAGCGGACGGAAGTTGACGACGATGGTGCTTCCAGCAGACCGGATCGGGGTCGTGGCGACCAAGCGGCTGTCATTGATGGCCACAGCCTCGGCGCCAGCCGACCAGAGCGCGTTCACCACCAGCTGCAAATCAGTGTCGTGAATCTGGTACGCCCCCGCCTCCTCGACGTTCGGTGCAGGCCGATCGCTCGGGGCCAGCGACACCACCAACCCCTTTCCCCGAAGCGGCACCGTGCCGGCTTGCACCGCCAGCGCCTCCTCGGCCGCCGCCGCCTGCCGATCACGAACATTGGCACGCGCGGCGCGGCTCTGGGCAGTGGATACGTCGCGTCGCAGGCTCTCGACGGCCACGTCGAGATCGTCGACGAGCGACCGGCGTTGGCCGATCAGGTTCACCAACTGGGCCTTTTCCGGAGCGGATTTCTTCCGTTCGGATGTGCCCGTCAGGACCGCCGTGACGACGAGGAACCCGAGGATGCCCACGACCGTTGACAACGTCAGCTGATGGCGATCAGGCACCGTGTCCGATTCTGCCGGACAAACCGCCCGGCCGTCGCACGATTCAGTGCAGCAACTGGCGGATGCGGGAGCAGTACTCCTCGGCCAACGCCCGGGCCGCCGGCGCGCTTCCGCCCTCGGCCCACACATGGGTCACGGGATCCTCCGGGTCGGGCAACACGAGCGCCCACCCATCGTCTCGGATCACCTTCACCCCGTCGACGAGGACGAGCTCTTCGGTGGCGCCTTCGATGAGCGTGCGCATGACGAGCCCCTTCTGTTCCCAGGGTGTCGGCACCGTTTCGTGAACGACGTGCGATCGCGGGGCGGACTCGACCACCTTCGACAGCGACAGTCCGCTCTTGGACAACAGGGCGAGGAGATGTACCAGGGTTGCGGTGGCGTCGTAGGCCGGGAGGAAAGCCGGGAAGATGAACCCGCCCTCCTGGCTGGCGGCGAAAGCAACCTCGCCCTGGGCGGCGATCTCCATGAGGTGGACCGTCGACAGCTTCGTCCAGATGATCTCGGCCCCATGCCCGAGTGCGAAACGCTCGACTTCCCGGCTGACGGAGACGGGCACGGCCACCTTGACGGGCGAGTCGCTGGTGACGCAGACGAGGTGGAGCAGGGCGAACAGTGCGTCGTCATCACTGAGGATGTGGCCGCTGTCGTCGATGAGTCGGAGGTGCTCGCCATCGGGATCGACGACGGCGCCGAGTTGCGCACCGGCGTTGAGCACGAGGGTGCGCAGGTTTGCCGTGTGCGTCTCGTAGTCGAACGCAGCGGCGCCGGCCGTTGCCGCGTACGGGTTGACGGCGAGGATGTCGGCTCCGAGTTTTGCCAGCACGCTCGGCATCACGAAACTCGTCGAGCCGTAGGCGTAATCGAGCACGACCTTGAAATTGGAGGCTCGGATGGCGTCCCCGTCGACCGACGCCATGAGAGCAGCGGTATAGAACTCGAGCGCCCGCGGTGGGAACCCGATGTCGCCGATGTCGGCGGCGAACGCCCGGCGGAAATCTTCGCGGTAGTAGAGGCGCTCGATCTTGCGCTGGGTGCCCTCATCGATGTCGATGCCCTGCGCGTCGAAGAACCGGATGAGGACCGATTGGGGATCATCGGGATCGAGGCGCACGGTGATGCCACCGCGGCTGCGTTGTGATCGCACCTGGAAGCGCGTCACGGGCACTGGCGCGACCTCGAGGTCGTCGACATTGATTCCGGCGGCGTTGAGGCCGACCATGACGGCCCGCTTGAGGGTTCGAGCGGCCCGGCTCGAATCACGGGAAATGGTGACCGTCGACCCCTTCTTCAGGGTCGTGCCGTAAGCCATGGCCACCCGTAAGGCGAGTTCCGGGCTGATGTCGACATTGGCCAGTCCGCGGATGCCGAGGCGACCGAAGAGGTTCCTCGCCCCTCGCGACTCCCAGACGATCGAGGAGTTGATGACGGCGTTGGCCTCGACGGTCTTGAAGGGGTACACCTTGACCGACGGGTTGATGACGGCATGCTCGCCGACGAAGCATTCGTCGCCCAGCACCACCCCCTCCTCGCACCGAGCGCCCTTGCGGAGATCACTCGATCGGCCGACCACGGTGCCCCGCAGGCTGACCCCGGCTCCGAGGTAGGCATTGTCGTGGACGATGGCCCGCTCGAGGTAGGCG
>JBKJLN010000376.1:0-3917 GCA_046596935.1 Acidimicrobiales bacterium | reverse complement strand
GGAACCGGGCTCGAGCTCGTCCGGGTGAAACCGGAGGGGCGCGGGGTTGTCGACGCCGCCGCCTGGCGAAACGGCGCCCACCCCCAACCGGGCGAGACCATCGGACGGGAGTCCCAGTGACGCCCCCCCGATCCTTGGCCCTCGACGCCCTCCGCCGGATCGACGACGGTGCCTACGCCAACCTCGCCGTGCCGAGCATCCTCGGGCGCTCGAAGCTCAGTGAACGGGACCGTGCCTTTGTCACCGAGCTCGTCTATGGGACCACTCGAATGCGGCGGGCCTGCGACTGGCTCGTCGACCGGTTCCTGTTTCGCGAGGTCGAGCCCGATGTGCGGGCGCTCCTGCGGTTGGGGGCGTACCAGTTGGTCTACCTCCAGACACCCCCACACGCCGCGGTCGGGGAGACGGTCGGTCTCGTTCAGGGACGAGCGAAGGGGCTGGTGAATGCCGTCCTGCGGAAGGTGGCCGATGCCGGCTCGCCGACGGCCGCGCAATGGCCCGACGTGGCCACCCGACTCAGCTACCCCGACTGGATCGTCGAGCATCTCGCTCGCGACCTCGGGACCGAGCGCTCGATCGCCGCTCTCGAGCAGATGAACCAGGCCGCCGAGGTGAGTGAGCGCGACGACGGCTACATCCAGGATCCGGCGTCCCAGCAGGTCGCAGGCCTTCTCGACGTCAACCCCGGCGATCGCGTCGCTGACCTCTGCGCCGCGCCAGGTGGGAAGGCGACCCTGCTGGCCCAACGAGGGCCGGCCGTCGTGGCCGCGGGCGACCTCCATCCCGGACGGGCGGCCCTCGTGGCCGGCAACGCCGAACGGCTCGGACGCTCCGAGGTGGGGGTCTTCGTCGCCGACGGGAGACGGCCACCGTTCGCCCCCGGCACCTTCGATGCCGTGCTGCTCGATGCGCCGTGTTCGGGGCTCGGTGTGCTGCGGCGTCGGCCCGATGCGCGATGGAGGATGCAGCCGGGCGACGTGCCCGGGCTGGTCGAGCTGCAGAAGGGCCTCCTGACGGAGGCGAGCGACCTCGTGCGGGCCGGAGGGTCGCTCCTTTACAGCGTTTGCACGTTGACGAACTCGGAGACGCTCGAAATCGATGCATGGCTCGAATCGGCTCGGCCGGATCTCGAGGCCCAAGCTCCACCCGAGTCGCCGTGGGAACCGCTCGGGCGGGGGGCTCGGCTGCTGCCGCAATCCATCGGTAGCGATGGGATGTATGTCCTTCGTCTGCGGCGCCGTGACAGGTAGGATGGCCGCCTCGTGATCCGCATCGCTCCGTCCATTCTCTCGGCGGATTTCGCTGCCCTCGCCGAGGCGATCGATGGCGTCGCCGCCGACGCCGATTGGTTGCACGTCGACGTGATGGACGGTCACTTCGTGCCCAACCTGACCATCGGCCCGCCGGTGGTGAAGTCGTTGCGGGCGCACACCGAGATGTACCTCGATTGCCACCTGATGATGACGAATCCAGAGCAGTACCTCGAGGCGTTCAAATCCTCAGGTGCGAGCGGGTGCTCGGTACACGTGGAGGTCGGCAACACCGCCGCGCTCATCCGACAGATGCGGTCCCTCGACCTCGACGTCGGCCTGGCCGTCAATCCCGATACGCCCTTCGATGTGTATGAGCCCTTTCTCGCCGACATCGACCTGCTGCTCCTCATGACCGTCTTCCCCGGGTTCGGGGGCCAGTCGTTCATGACCGACGTCGTCCCGAAGATTCGCCAGACCGCCGACGAAATCGACCGGCGAAGCCTCTCCGTCGTGATCCAGGTCGACGGCGGCATCAGCGAAGAGACCGCCCCGGCGGTGGCACGGGCGGGCGCCACGGTCTTCGTCGCCGGCAACGCGGTGTTCGGAGCCGACGATCCGGCGGCTGCCATCCGCCGCATCCGCGATGCCGGTACCCGAGCGCTGGCGGTCGTCGAGAGGGTCTGAGGGATGGACATGGGGTTGTCCGCCGGCGAGGGCGGTGAGAAGGTGCTTGTCGTCGACGATGACTTCGACATCGCCCGATACGTCGAGTTGAACCTCAGTCTCGAGGGGTTCAGCGTGCACGTGGCCCATGACGGGGAGGAGGCGGTGGCCACCGCCCAGGCCCTTCGCCCGGACGCGGTCCTCCTCGACGTGATGATGCCGGGCCTCGACGGTTACGAGGTCTGCCGCCGCTTGCGGTCCAATGCACGCACGAGCCACTGCGCCATCATCATGTTGACGGCGAAGTCCCTCTCCGCCGATACCGTGCTCGGCCTCACCGCCGGCGCCGATGACTACATCTCGAAACCTTTCGACCCGCCCGAACTCGTCGCCCGCGTACGGGCGGCGCTGCGGCGGGCCAAGCAACTCCGCGACGTGTCCCCGCTCACCGGACTTCCGGGGAACAGCGAGATCACGCGACAGCTCGAGCAGCTCGTCGCCGCCCACCAGCCCTTCGGTTTCATCCACGCCGACCTCGACCATTTCAAGGCATACAACGATCGGTACGGGTTCCTCCGCGGCGACTCCGCCATCAAAGCGACGGCCGAGGTGCTCAGCGACGTGCTCGCCCGTCACGACAACAGCGAGACGTGCTTTCTCGGTCACATCGGTGGTGACGACTTCGTCCTGTTGACCGACCCCGACGAGGCCGAGATGGTCGCCACCGAGGTGATCGCCGATTTCGACGCCATGGCGCCTTCCCTCTACGACCCCGAGGACGCGGCGCGAGGGTGGATCGAGATCGACGATCGGCGCAACAACCGACAGCGGGTGCAGATCATGTCGATCTCCCTCGGTGTCGCCACGACCCGGTATCGGCCGCTTCTCGCGGTTGCGGAGGCTTCGGCGATAGCCACAGAGATGAAGATGGCGGCGAAGGCCGACGAGGGGTCCGCTTTCCGCATCGACAATCGTCGGATCTGACGGGCACGCACCCGGTGACCTGGGAAGCGAAAGTCCTCACCGTTTCCGATGGCGTCGCCGCCGGGGTTCGCGAAGACGTTTCTGGCGCGCGCTTGGCCGACTCGGTCACGGCCGCTGGCTTCGCGGTGGTCGAGCAGCGGGTCATCGCCGACGGTCGCGACAACGTCGCCGCTGCTCTCCGCGAGCTGGCCGAGGGCTTCGAGGGGTTGGTCGTCACGACCGGCGGGACCGGGTTCGCACCGCGCGACGAGACACCGGAAGGAACGCGCGCGGTACTCGAGCGCGAGGCGCCGGGATTGTCCGAGGCCATGCGGCTGGTGAATCCCCTCGGCCGATTGTCGCGAGGGGCTGCCGGGACACTCGGTTCGACGCTCATCCTCAATACCCCGGGGTCGCCCAAAGGCGCGGTCGAATGCTTCGAGGCCGTCGCCGATGTCGTCGGCCACGCCCTCGGACTCTTGTGCGAGCGACCGACGTCACACTGACGAGATCGACGTCCTGCTCTAGAGTGGTCGCGAACAGGAACGAACGTTCCTGAAACGACCAGGGGGCCTGGTGGACGACGAGACGGGCATGCGCATGGCTATCGCCGCCGCCGCCGGTGCCCGCACGTTCGCCCATCCGAATCCGTGGGTTGGCGCCGTCGTGGCGTCAGGGCCGCACATTGGTGCGACGGGCGCACCGGGGGAGTCCCACGCTGAAGCCGCCGCACTTGCGAGCGCCGGACCCGACGCCCGAGGATCCACGATTTTCACGACCCTCGAGCCATGTGCGCCCTTCGAGGGGAAGCGGACGCCCTCGTGCGCCGAAGCCCTTGTCGCCGCCGGGATCGCTCGTGTCGTGGTGGCGATGCTCGATCCGGACGAGCGGGTGCGTGGACGAGGCGTCGAGTTGCTACGAGCCGCTGGCGTCACGGTGGAGGTCGGGGCGTGTGAGGCGGAGGTGCGGGCGCAACTGGCTCCCTACGTGACTCATCGCTCCACGGGCCGTCCGTATGTGGTGCTGAAGTTGGCTTCG
>JBKJLN010000238.1:0-2811 GCA_046596935.1 Acidimicrobiales bacterium | reverse complement strand
CTCCTCCGGGCAGCTTCGGAGGGAGCTACGACCCGAACCAGATGGGGAGCGGCTACGGATCGAGTCCGATGGGCGCCACCCCCCAGTTGGCCGAGATCGGCCCGAGGGTCATCGCCTTCCTGATCGACTGGGTCGGGGCCTACATCGCGATGTTCATCGTGTTCGGCATCGTCGGCGCCATCCTCGGAGCGATCAGCAGCGTGCTCAGCGTGCTCTTCAGCCTGCTCGCCTTCGTGGCCTATGTCGGCTACGGCTTCTACCAGATCTATCTGGAGGGAACGACGGGCCAGACCATTGGCAAGAAGCTGCAGAAGATCAAGCTCGTCGGCCTCGAGAACGGCGGCCAGCCCATCGGTTTCGGCATGGCGTTCGTCCGGCAACTGGTCAACGGCATCGTCTGCAACCTCGGCTGGTTGTTCCCGTTCTTCGACGCCCAGAAGCAGACCTTGGGCGACAAGGTGTCGAAGAGCGTCGTCGTCCCTGCGTAGTCCGTGGTCTTCATGAGGTGACGAACGCCTCCTCTCGTCGGGCTTCGTGCTCGGCGAGGGGAGGCGTTCTTCTTGTCTCCCAGTCTCCTTACAGAATCAACGTTTTGTAGGGAGTCGCCCGACAGCGCTCAGGGCTCGCCTCGCAGACGGTTGCCTACAACGGGTCGGGCAGCGGCCAGCAGCCAGGCCACAGCCTCGGCGTACTCATGCTTCGAGGGCGAGCCGGAAAGGTCCCGGTCGACATCCTCGATGGCGGCCTCCAACACGTAGAGCTGGTCGTAGAGCTCGTCGAGTTCGGCCCGCACGACCACCAGTTCGGATTCGGTGAGCCCGACTTCGCTCGATCGCTGCCTGGCCTCGAAGTCTCGCTGGCGACAGACGGCTCGGCAGTACCGGCGGGGACGCCCGGTCGGCGCCGGAGGTGGCAGGGGTCGGCTGCACCACCTGCACTTCCCGCCCCGACTGCCGTCCGAGAGTTTCGTCACAAACGAAACCCTACGCCCGCGACCGTCCACCCAAGGTGGATCTGCACCGGCCAACCTGGAAGGGAATGGCCAACGCGGCGTACGCGCCCACCCTCGAGCGCTGGCTCCAGCGGCTGGCCAACGCCGGGCGTTCGAGTCGAACCCTGGCCGCCTACCGCTCCGACCTTGACGACACCATGGCCACCGTCGCCGGCATCCACCGTCTGGCGCCCGACCGCCGTACCCTCGAGGCCCTGCCCCCGGACCAACGGGAGCGAACCCTGCTGGCGGCGTACGACGAGCTCGACCTCACGAGCGTCACCTTCGACGAGCTCGACGAGGCCATCGCCGAGTTCCGCACGCGGCCCGACCCCCGGTTCCGGACGAACCCGCAACGCGCCCCCGACGAACGGGCGCCGGCGACGGTCGCCCGCCGGACGGCTGCCATCCGGACGTTCTTCGCCTGGTGTTACGCCACCGACCGCATTCCGGCCGACCCGGCGGCCAAGCTCGAAGCCCCGAAGCGTCGCAAACGCATGCCCAAGGCGCTGAGCCAGGACATGGCCAATGACGCCCTCGAACAGTCGGGACAGGGCTCTCGGTGGCCCGAGCGCGACGAACTCATCATCGCTCTCGCGCTGGCCTGCGGGCTGCGCCTCGAGGAGATCGCCACCCTGAGCCTCGACCAACTCCAGGGCGACCCGCCCGAGACCCTCATCGTCCGGGGCAAGGGCGACAAGGAACGGCGCCTCGGCGTGCCGCCCGTCGTGGGCGATGCGCTGGCGGCCTACCTCCCCACTCGCGCGGAACGCCTAGCGGCGTTGCGGCTCGAGGCCCGCACCGTGGTCATCTCCTCACGGGCCCGTCCGGTCAAGAATCGCCGGGGCGACGTGATCGGCCAGACCGTGGAGGCCAGTCGCGAATCGGTGGCGTACGTCGTCGACCGCCTTCTGCGGCGCGTCGGCGCCCGCCAGGCCCAGATCCGCGTGCACGCGCTGCGCCATACGTTCGCCACCCTCGGTTTGCGCGAGGGCGCCTTCAGTCTCCGCCAGCTGCAGGTGGCCCTGGGCCACGCCAGCCTGGCCACCACGCAGATCTACACCGAGGTCGCTGACGAGGAGATCGCAGCGGCCATGCGACTGCACCCACTCGGCGGAGGCCGCTCGCCGAGGCAGTAGGTTGATGCCCCTATGCCCCGCAGGATTGACGTTGAGCTGACCAGTGCGCGGGACGATGGCACGTGGACCTGGCGCGCCGCAGGCGCCCGCCAGCCCAAGGGCGTCGTCCCCACGGAGGTGCTGTACGCCGACGCCAAAGTCGGCGATGTCGTGACCGCAGAAGCCGACTTCGACGTCGACGGCATCACCATCACCTCGGTCACTCCCCCGAAGCGCAAGGCCGGCAGGGTCGATCTCCTCGAGGTCAAGGGCACCGAGGAAGAGCTCCAGCCCGTCATCACCAACTGGAAAGAGCGCGCCGGCGGAAAAGATCGCGATCCGTACGGCGAGAAGACCGCTGGCCGCAGCGATCGGCCCGGTGGCGGCGGCGGTCCTGGTGGAGGCGGCGGCGCCGGCGGTGGGCGCGGTGGAGATCGCGGCGGAAATCGCGGTGGCCCCCGGCCGACGGCCGACTGGCGGGCCAAGGTCGCACCTCCGGCTCCGCCCCCCGGCGAGCGCACGAGCGGCGAGCGTGGTGGACGAAGCGGCGGGCGTGACGGCGGCGGAAGAGACGGCGGTGGCCGTGGTCGCGAGCGCGGGCCGCGCCAGGATGCCAGCGTCGGCACCGGCGGGCCGACCGATCGAGGCGGGCAGCGTCCGGCACGCGATGGAGGCGCACCCCGACGGGATCGCCCTGATCGT
>JBKJLN010000108.1:0-3196 GCA_046596935.1 Acidimicrobiales bacterium | reverse complement strand
CTTGCGCATGTCCTCGTTCTGGCGGATCCCCACCTGGGCGAGGTTGGCGCTCAAGGCACTGGTGAGCAGGGCGTCGAGGGCGTCGATCCGATCGGAGGCCCGAAGCACGTGATCATGGACGTCACGGAAGTACTCGATCGGAACACCGTCGCTGTAGGGGACGCCGCCCGTGATGATGCGATCGAGCGGGTCGGCCAACGGGTGCACGGCCTGACGGAACTCCAGCACCTCACGCTTGAGCTTGTAGACCCGCTCGGCCACGTTGGCAGACGTGAACGAGAACACCTCCTGCTCGACCTGTTGGATATCGACGTCGAGATCACGCAGGACGACGGCGAAGTCATCGGCGACCCGGTCCATGATGGCGTGGAGTACCCCGATCGGGCCGCAGCGCAACTCCTCGGGCGCATCGATCAGATCACGTCGCACTTCGCTCAGGACCGAGGTCTCGCCATGACGGATGGTGATCACGAAGTCGGCTCCGATGAAGACCATGATCTGGCTGACGTCGATGATCTCATCGGAGTCGACATATCGCGCCGCCTTGAGGACGACGAACAGGGTCTCGCCGTACACCTCGAGCTTCGGCCGCTGTTGCGCGTGGATGGCATCCTCCACGGCCAGGGGATGCAGGTTGAAGGCGTCGGTGACCTCGCACAGCTCGTCGGCTTCGGGCTCGCGCAGCCCGATCCACACGAAGGCGCTCCCTGAGCCATGCACCGCCCGCAGGGCCTCCTGCAGCGGGACCTGGCCACCCTGACGGGCCCCCGCCTCGTACACGGCACAGTCGACGATCACGGCCAAGAGTCTGGCGGACGTCGCGCCCTTTTCCGACGATGTGCTTTCCTGGGGCGGTGCGTGACGTCGCCAGCCACGACCTGCAGGACGAAGTTGCGCGCCGCCTCTCCGTCGTGGAGCAACGGTTGACCGCCGGCCGACGCGAGCTCGTCGACGTGCTCGAGCGGGCCGATCGACCCCTCACCGTGCCCGACATCCTGGCGACAGCCACCGCCGCCCTCAAGCAGAGTTCCGTCTACCGCAACCTGACGGTCCTCCTCGAGGCGGGCGTAGTGCGGCGGCTGCTCGGCACCGACGAGCTCGCCCGTTTCGAGCTGGCCGAGGACCTTGCCGGCCTCCACGACCATTTGCTGTGCTCGAGCTGTGGTTCGGTGAGCGACGTGACTGCCGCCCCCAAGCTCGAGCGGGCGCTGAGCGAGGCTGCTCGCCTGGCCGCCGAAGAGGTCGGCTTCGAGGTCACCGAGCACCGCATCGACCTCGTCGGAAGGTGCGCCGCCTGCCGCTGACCGCACCCGGTCAGTGGGTGGTCGGGCCCACGATGTGTTCCACGGCGGTCGTCCTGAGCGGTCGCCGCCCCCTGTACACGGTCGCCAGGACGAAGCCGAGGGCGGCGACGAGAACGATCGTGCCGCCGGGCGCCAAGCCCCACACTCGAGCGGCACCCAGACCGGTGACAGCCGACGACGCCCCGATCACCGCCGCCACGAAGAGGGTGATCCGAAACGAGGGTGTCAAGCGTTGGGCGGCCCCCACGGGCAGCACCATCAGCGCCGCCACCAACAAGATGCCCACGACCCGCATCGCCGCCACGACGGTCACGGCTGCGAGCACCGCCAGCAGCATGTTCAGGCGGTCGACCGGAAGGCCGGCGACACGAGCCGCCTCCTCATCGAGCACGATCGAGAACAGCGCCCGCCAGGTTCGAGCTACGACTGCGATGATCACCACGCCCAAGGCCACGATCGTCCAGACGTCAGAGGCGCTGACGGTGAGAATCGAACCGAACAGATAGGTCAGAATCGACGCGTCGAGACCGCCGGCCAACCCCGTGAGCACGACGCCGCCGGCAATGCCCGAATAGAAGAACAGGGCCAGAGCGAGGTCGCCGGAGGCCCGGCCATTCGTGCGCAGCCACTCGATGGCCACCGCACCGGCGATGGCCGCGATCAGGGCCGTCCAGATCGGCCAGACCCCCAGCAGCAGTCCGGCGGCCACGCCCGCGAACGCCACGTGACCGAGCCCGTCGCCCAGGAGTGAGAGCCGCTTCTGCACCAGGAAAGTGCCGATGAGGGGAGCCCCGACACCGACGGTGACTCCGGCCAGCAACGCCAGCTGCATGTATTCGCGATCGAACGGCCACGGCAGCGGAAGGGCCATGCCTATCCCTCCAGCCACATCGGAAGGTCGTCGCGGTGCACGCCCAAGCTGACGCCGCGAGACACCAGATCTGCAGGCGGACCGTCGAACACGATCCTGCCTTGGCGCAGCACCAGCACACGGTCGAGATCGCCTGCCACCGCGCTCAACTCGTGAGAGACGAGGAGCACTCCTGCGCCGTGGGACTCGATGAGGTGCACGAGGGCATCGCGGAAGAGGGCCTGCGATTCGGTGTCGACACCGGCGACGGGCTCGTCGAGGATCAGTAGCTCCGGGGCCGAGACCAGCGCCTTGGCGATCAGCACCCGCTGCTGCTGGCCTCCGGACAGTTCCCGCAGAGGATCCTTGGCGCGCGCTGTCAGGGCCACCGACTCCAGGGCGTGGGCGACGTCCTCGCGATCCGACGCCCGCAGGCTCCGGCGCCACCCGCGGCGAGAAAGGCAGCCGGCGGCGACCACCTCCTCCACGGTTGCCGGCAGGTGGTCGGGCACGGTGGCTCGCTGGGGCACATACCCGAGGCGCCACCGCTGGGTCAGCTCGCTCGGCGGCTGTCCGAACAGCTCGACGATTCCGGACGACGGATCGGCCAAACCGAGAAGAACGCGTAGCAACGTCGACTTCCCCGATCCGTTCGGACCGACGAGGGCGACGAACTCACCTGCCCGGACCTCCAGGTCGATCCCGCTGAGGATGGCCTCTCGCCCGTAGGAGAAGGCCACGCCCCGGGATCGGATCAGCGGCACCGGCGCCACCGCAGATGTCGACGTCGATGTTGACGTCATCGACAGCCCAGGGCGAGTCGTAGGGCCACGAGGTTCTCTCGCATGACAGATACATATCCCTCGCCGTCGGCGATCCGGCTCTTGGCCAAGCCCTCCAGCGGATCGAGCACTGCGGTCCCGATGCCCGCATCACGCGCGAGCGTCGCCGCAACCTTGGGCGAGATGAGCGATTCCGTGAACACGGTCGTGACACCGTCGGTGCGAACCTTGGCCGCCAGCTCGGCAAGCCGACGCGGATC
>JBKJLN010000477.1:0-5974 GCA_046596935.1 Acidimicrobiales bacterium | reverse complement strand
TGCGGGCCAGCCGCCCCACAACGACACCCGGCGTCGCCGTCGGATCATTGGCCCGCAGCACAGCGGCTGCGCCGGCGACGATGGCGGCCGAGGCGGAGGTGCCGGTGATCGAGGTGGTGCCGCCGCCGATGGCGTTGGCAATCACTGCAACGCCGGGGGCGCCGAGGAAGGCAGAGGCGCCGGAGTTGCTGCCCGTCCAGAGCGCGTCGGCCTGGTCGGTCGCGGATACGCCGACGACCTTGGCGTCGCCAGCGGGGTAGGTGGGTTCGGTCGAGCCGGCGTTGCCGGTCGCGGCGACGAGGACGGCGCCCTTCGCCCATGCGTAATCGACGGCATCCTGCAGGGACTGGCTGAAGCCCGGGTTGCTGAAGCCCATGAGGATGACGCCGGCCCCGGCATCGGCGGCGGCGATGACGCCAGCGATGACGTCGCTGTCCTGGCCGGCGCCGTCGGCACCGAGCACCTGGACGGACATGACGTTGGCACCGGCGTAGGCCACGCCGGCGATGCCCGCGGCGTTGTCGGTTTCGGCGGCGGCGATGGACGCCAGCCAGGTGCCGTGACCGTTGGGGTCGATGGTGGGATCGGTGCCGAAGGCGGACCAGCCGGCGACCACACGGCCGGAGAGCTCGGCGCTGGCGACGTCGACGCCGGTGTCGAGGACGGCGATCGTGGTCGAGCCGGCCGGAATGACGGTGTCACGCGCTGCGTCCCAGCCGATCTTGGGGAGGGACCACTGATCAGCGAAGGCGGGATCGGACGGCGCTGCGGCCGCCTTGCGGCTGCGGTCGGCGTCGACCCGGCGCACCTGCCGGTCGGCCTGGAACCGCTTGAGGGAGTTCGATGCACCGGCGGCCGGGACCTCGATCACCACGAGGTCGAGCGCCGGCACGAAGGTAACGGGACTACCTCCGTTACGGCGGACGACGTCGCGGCGCTGGACGTCCGAGAGGCCCTTCTCGACCTTGACGATCAGCCGCGTTACGCCTGAGGTCGGCGCCGCTGGTGCCCCCTGCGCCGCCGCAGCCGCCGGCGGAACGATGACTGCCAGGGCGCACAGCAGAGCAATGACCCTTACCGGCGACGCCCGCCAAGACAGCTGTGGCAGGCGCTTGGCCAGCCACCGTGCGTGTGTCGCAGGTCCGTCTGCGTCGATCCTCATGTGAAGCCTTCCTCGGTGCGATGAGCGGTGCTGGCGCAAAACGCACAGACAGACCACCCGACACTGTGAGTGAACCGGAAGGAGCTGGAAATGGAATCGTCCAAAGGTCCCGATTTGGCCGGGACTCTCGAGTCCCCCGACTACAAACTCCGCAAATAGGACACAGTGGCGGATCGAAGACCGGTTTCGCCCCGCCCGGCAACCCGGCCTATGAGGTCAGAGCGTGGGGGACGGGAGGGCGGGCGGCGGGCCGTCGGACGAGCCAACCGTGCTCTCACGCCCTTCACCGGCCAGTGACCTGTCCGACAGGTCGATCGTGTCCGAGAGGTCGATGAGGATCTCGCCGTTGGCGATAGCCCGCAACGTGGACACAAAGTCGTTGCCCACCAGCTGTTTCACCAAGAACCCGGACGCCCCGACCTGGATCGTTGCCTCCCGCGCCTCGGATTCAGAGGCGGAGGTCAGTAGCAGAAGCCGCACGGCGGGTGCGCCGAGGCGGAGATTGTTTGCGGCCTCGATGCCCGTCCCGTCGGGCAGGCGGAGGTCGATGATGGCAACGTCCGGATGCGATGCCTCTGCAGCCTCCCGGGCCTCGCCCACCGACCCCACCTCGGCGCAAACTTCCAGGTCAGGGCTGGCGTTGACCAGCGCCGCGACGGCGCGCCGCACACCAGCGTTGTCCTCCACGAGCATGACCCGCACGCGTCGCGGGTCGCCTTCGGCCATGCCCGATCGTCGCGCCGCGACCGGATTGTGGCATGGGTCCAACGGCCCTGATTTCGCGGGACCCGCCCGGAACGGGTCTAGTCCTCGTTCGAGCGCTGGTGGCGGGTCAGGTAAGCCGCCGCCTCGGCCCGCCGAGCCACCTCGAGCTTCTGGAGAATGTGGGAAAGGTGGTTCTTCACGGTCTTCTCGGCGATGAACAACTCGACACCGATCTCTCTATTGGTCTTCCCGGCGGCGACAAGGGTGAGGATCGCCTCCTCCTTCGTTGACAACCTCGCCAGCTTCTCGTCCTTCATCAACCCCCGGTTCTCGCGAAGGCGGTCGAGGACGGCGCTGGTGACGGCAGGGTCCAGAAGGCTCTGACCTGCGGCAACGGTGCGAATGGCACCCACCAGGTCGTTGCCCCGGATCTGCTTGAGGACGTAGCCGGCAGCCCCCGCCATGATCGACGCGAAGAGCGCATCGTCGTCCGCAAAGGAGGTCAACATGATCACCTGGGTCGTCGGACGCTCGGCGCGGATGTCACGGGTGGCCTGGATGCCACTGTCGCCGCCGAGCCGCACATCCATCACGACGACGTCGGGCATCACCCCCCTCGCCACCTCGAGAGCTTCCGCAGCGCTTGACGCCTGGCCGCAGACGACGATGCCATCTGCAGCCCGGAGGACGGCGGCGACGCCTTCGCGGACAACCTCGTGGTCGTCGACCACCATCACTCTCACCACGGGTGCAATGTTCGCCACCTGGCCTACGTCGGCACAGCAATACGCACGGTTGACCCGCGACCCGGAGCTGCATCGAGTTCGAGTGTCCCGCCGAGCGCTTCAGCCCTTGTGGCCAGGTTCGACAGTCCGTTCCCCTTGCCCCTCGCCTGCAAAGGGTCGAAGCCGACCCCGTCGTCGGTCACCGCCAAGATTCCCCGCTGCTGCGGGCTCAACGTCAACGTGATGTCGAGGCTGCTTCCACCCGAATGGCGAACTGCGTTCGAGACCGCTTCCCGGGCGACGTGGATGATCTCAGCGGCGACGGAATCGAGCCGGGCCGCCGCTTCCGGATCGACCTGCACGGTGATGGTTACGTTGCCGGCCCGTTCGAAGATGATCGCAAGATCGCGCAGCGCCCGCTCGAGCTGGACGTCGTCCTCCGCAGGACTGAGGCCGAAGATGTACTCGCGGAGATCCCGGATGGCGCGATCGATACTGGCAACTGCGTCGTCGAGCCGCACACTCATCTCGCCGGGGTCGTGAACGACGCTCTGGGCGCCCTGGAGCGTGAGACCGACGACGAAGAGCGCCTGGATGACGCCGTCGTGCAAGTCCATCGCGATTCGCTCCCGTGCATCCAAGAGTGAGAGCCGAGCGACCTCCGCTCGCACTCCGTCGTACTCGAGGGCGACAGCCGCCTCGGCGGCGAACGCCTGCAGGAGAAGGAAATCGTCATCAGTGAAGCGCCGGCCGCCGGTCTCATTGACCACAGCCAAGGTTCCGAACACCCGATGCCCGACTGCGAGGGGGACGAACAGCGCTGGGCCGAGGCCGCCGAGGCCCACGACCGGCTGGGACACCCTCGGGTCAGAGGAGATGTCGTCGAGGAGCAGTCGTCGGCGGGTCCGCATGACGGCACCACTGATGGAAGACGCTGCGGGAAAGGCACGCCCGATGAGCATCTCGGCACGGTCGCCGGCGGCGGCGCGCTGCACGAGCATCTCGCCGGCGGGTTCGGGAGTCGCCACGGAGGCAATGGCCGAACCAACGAGCGTGCGGGCCCGCTCAGCGATGAGCTGGAGGACGTCGTCCGTATTCTTGGCCTCGAGGATTGCCCGAGATATCTCGCTCACCGCGGCCAGTGCCTGTTGGCGGGCGCGGCCCTCCTGGCGCAGCCGTGCGTGGTCCAGGGCCACACCCGCCTCCGCACCCAGCGAGACCATCTCGAGCTCGTTGTCCTGCTCGAACGCGGGAGCACCCGGCGGACGTCCGACGCAGACGACGCCGAACACCGTTCCCCAGAGGCTGATCGGAAGGGCGAGCACCGGCCCCGTCATCGATCGAGAAAAGGCCACGAGGCTCGGGTCGTCATTAGAGGACGCCGCCCGATGGGCGTCGCCCGTTGCCAGGACCCGGCCCACAAGTCCTTCGTCCACCGTGGCGCGGTCGAGCCGCCGTCTCTCCTCCGTGATCCCGAAGGTGACGAGGTCGTCCACCTCCCCGTCAGCGTCGACAACCAACAGGAAACCGTGACTGGCGCCCGCCACCTCGACTGCCACCGTCACCACGCGGCGGAGAAGCTCTGACGGCGACACGTTCGCTGTGAGCTCGAACGCGTCACGAAAGAGTTCTTCGCGTCGCTGCCAATCCCGCCGATCGGACATCTGCCGGAACGGTACCGCTTCCTCGTCGGCACCCGCCCTTTACACCGGAAAGCCGGCCTCACCCAACATTGCGCCGAGGCGGCTCTCGCAACGGCCGTACTTCTTCCGATAGCCACCGTTGCGGTACGCCGGCGGGAACAGCTCCGTGATGTCGCAGCCGGTGGCGCCGAAGCGCACCTCTCGGTCGTAGAGCTCGTCGACCAACTGCACGAACAGCAGGGCGCTCCCCTGGTTCTCGATCGGATGCATCCCCTCCACGATGACGGTGTCGAGCCCGTCGAGCAGGGGGGCGTACTGGACCGGATGCACGAACCGCAGGTGGGCGAGGAGCTCGTCGAATCCGTCGGCGGCCACTCGATGCAAGGGCGTGTCCAGCTGCACCGACGCGACCTCCTGCGGGGAGAGCGCCTCGACGCGCGATGGCCTCGAGGTCGCCCGGAAGTCGGGTCCGTCGAGGCGCAACACGTCCCAATGAGAGCCGATCTCGAGGAGCTCCCGCTCGAAATCCTCGGCGTTGAAGCGGCCCTCTCCGAGGCGGTCGGGTATGGCGTTGGAGGTGGCCGCCAACTTCGTTCCGCCGTTGATGACGGCACGGAGAAAACTCACCGCCATCCGAGTGTTGGCCACGTCGTCGAGCTCGAACTCGTCGATGCAGAGCAGCCGGCTCCCGGCGAAAGTCTTTGTCGCCGAGGCCATGCCCACGAAGCCGATGAAGGCCGTCAGCGTCTCGAAGGTGACGTACGACTTCGGGGCTGGCGCCTCGTGCCAGAGCGAGGCGAGCAGGTGGGTCTTGCCGACGCCGAATCCACCGTCGAGATAGCGGCCGGGCCGCTCGCCGGCGATCGGTCGGGGCATCGTCGGAGCCGCCGCCCGCCTCCCCCACCGGCCGCCGCCGCCAGCCGTGTTTGCAGGACCCAGCTGCGCAGCAAAGCGCTCGAGCGCCGCTTTGGCCTCGGCCTGCGTCGGGTGCGCCGGGTCGGGCACGAAGTTGTCGAAACGCACGTCGGCGAACCGCCGAGGAGGGACGAACCCCGCTGCCAACTCCGCCGCAGTCGCCGCCGGCCGCCGGTCCACCAGTCGCTCGCTCAACGTTCGCTGGTCCCTTTTGGCGACCACAACGGCCCACGAAGGTCGATCCTGCAACCACAAGGGTCCAACAACGGGAGAGCGGTCGAGGGAGCGGGCGCTACTCCCACTCGATGGTGCCGGGCGGCTTCGACGTGATGTCGAGGGCGACACGGTTGACGCCGGCGACCTCGTTGATGATGCGACTCGACAGGCGCTCGAGCAGGTCGTAGGGCAGACGGGCCCAATCGGCGGTCATGGCGTCGTCGGACGTGACCGCCCGGATGATGATCGGATGGGCGTAGGTGCGCTCGTCGCCCTGGACGCCGACCGACCGCACCGCCGGCAGCACGGCGAAGGCCTGCCAGATCTCGCGATACAGGCCCGCCTTCTTGATCTCGTCGGTGACGATCGCATCCGCGGCACGCAGGATCTCGAGGCGCTCGCGTGTAACCGTCCCGATGATGCGCACACCAAGGCCCGGTCCGGGAAACGGCTGGCGCCACACGATCTCCTCGGGAAGGCCGAGCTGCTCCCCCATGGCCCGCACCTCGTCCTTGAACAGCTGGCGCAACGGCTCGACCAGCTCGAAGTGCAGGCCCTCGGGGAAGGCGATGAGGTTGTGGTGGGACTTGATGGTCGACGACGACTCG
>JBKJLN010000432.1:0-8471 GCA_046596935.1 Acidimicrobiales bacterium | reverse complement strand
ATCGCCGACTCGGCGGCCGAGCAGCAGGCCTACAAGACCGGCCAGGTCTCGATGATCTATCCGCAGGCCCAGCTCGAGCTGGCCGACCTCAAGACCCTGCCGGACACGAAGTACGACGTGACCAGCAGCCTGAACTTCGAGGCCGTCTGGATCAACACGACCAAGTTCCCGGTCGACTCGAAGGCCGTGCGCCAAGCCCTGGTCTACGCCACTGACCGTTCTGCCGCGGTGAAGACGCTCTTCGGCCCCGTCCAGCCGGATATCGAGCCGATCCAGTCGTTCAGCACGCCCGCGAACAAGCAGTGGTACTCCGAACCGTTCAAGAAATACACCCGTGACCTGAAGAAGGTCGACGAGCTGATGACCGGCGACGGCTGGAAGAAGGGTGCCGACGGCATCTGGGAGAAAGGCGGCAAGAAGGCTGAGATCGAGAACAGCACCACCGCGGGCAACAAGCGCCGTGAGCTGACTCAGGAGATCTTGATCAGCCAGTGGAAGGAAGCCGGGTTCGTGTTGAAGGTGAACAACACCAAGTCGGGGACGCTGTTCGGGGAGTGGGGCCCTCAGGGCATCTTCACCACGGCGATCTACGCCCAGACACCGTCGTCGACCGACCCGGGCCTCTGCAACATTTTCTGCTCAGTATCGATTCCGACCCCGGAGAAGCCTTCGGGCCAGAACTGGACTCGTCTCTCGGATCCGAAGATCGACGAGCCCATGACGGCCGCCGGGCAGGAGCTCGATCCGGCCAAGCGCAAAGTGCTCATGGACAAGGCTCACGTGGCCATCGCCGAAGGCGTTCCCGGTATTCCGATCGATCCCTTCCCCGACATCGTCATCTACAACTCGACGAAGTTGCAGGGTCCCATCGGCCACAACGTCGTCTACGGCCCCTGGTACAACGTGAACGAGTGGTCGTGCGTCGGCGGGCAGTGCTGAGCACCAGCACCCCGTAGCAGCGTGCAGTTCTACGAGGGCCCGGCGCACAGCGCCGGCCCCTCGTCGCGGCTCGAGCGCGGCGCGCTCGGGAAGAGTTCCCGCGGTATCGTCGACTGCACATGTTGACCTACGTCTTGCGTCGGGTCCTGCTCGCCATCCCGGTCCTGATCGTGGCGTCGCTACTCGTGTTCTCGATCGTCCGGGCGACGACCGACCCGACGGCCCGGCTCGCCCAGGTCCGTGACCCGAACGTGGTCCAGCGGGAGACGAAGCGCCTTGGTCTCGACAAGCCCCTACCGGCGCAATATTTGACCTGGGCGTCCGGGTTCGTGCGGGGCGACTGGGGCGACAGCTTCGTCTCGCGCCGCAGCGTGAGCACCGAGATCCGCAGCCGCCTCTGGAACACCATGCAGCTGATCCTCTGGGGCATCGTGTTCTCGGCTCTCGTGGCCATCGCCGTCGGCGTCTACTCCGCCTCCCGCCAGTACTCGGCCCTCGATTACTCCTTCACGAGCTTGTCGTTCATGGGGCTGGCCATGCCTCCGTTCTTCTTCGCGCTCCTCGCCATCGATGTGCTCGTGTTCCGACCTCGAGGTTGGTTCCACCTCGACCAGCCGCTGCTCTACTCCGTGGGCATTCGGAGTTCGTCGGGGGGCGGGTTCTCCGATTACGTCCGCCACCTCGTGTTGCCCGTGCTCACCCTTTCCGTGCAACTGGTGGCCAGCTGGAGTCGCTACCAGCGCTCGTCGATGCTCGACGTCATGTCGGCTGACTACATCCGCACCGCCCGAGCCAAGGGCGTGTCGCGAGGTCGGGTCCTGATCAAGCACGGCCTCCGCAATGCCCTGATCCCGCTGACGACGGTGATGGCCATCGACATCGGCCTGCTCTTCGGCGGACTGATCGTCACCGAGTCGATCTTCGGGTGGCCGGGCATGGGTCAGCTGTTCGTGAACAGCCTGCTCCAGGGCGACACCAACATCCTGCTTCCCTGGCTGATGGTGACCGCCGGCTTCGTCCTGATGTTCAACCTCTTCGCCGACCTTTTGTACGGGGTGCTCGACCCTCGGATCCGACTGTCGTGACCCGTTCCGAACGGGAGGAGGGGGTGGCGGTCAACCCGGCCGGAGTCGCCGGCGCCGCACTTGCCGTCGAGGCCGCTGATTACGCCAAGGACGCCGAAGACCCGATCGAAGCTGAAGGAGCGCCGGCCCGGTCGCAGTGGTCGTTGATCGCTCGACGCTTCCTGCATCACCGCTTCGCCGTCGGGGCGCTCGTTCTCCTGGTGACCTTCTACCTTTGCGCGCTCTTCGCTTCGCAGCTGGCGCCCTACGAGCTCACGCCGAAGCTCACGGGCGACGTGCTCAACGGCGCCCGCAAGGGCCCGTCAGGGGCTCACTGGTTCGGCACCGACGAACTCGGCCGCGATCAATTCACGCGGGTGCTCTATGCCGGTCGGGTGTCCCTGGTGATCGGGTTGCTCGTGGCGTTGATCTCCACCACCATCGGCACGGTGGTCGGGGCCCTCGCCGGCTACCTCGGTGGTTGGGTCGATCGGGTGATGATGTTCGTCACCGACTTGGCCCTCGTGATTCCCGGACTCGCCGTCCTGATGATCGCCCAGAAGGGCCTCGGGGGGAAGACGAGCACGATCATTCTGATCCTCTCGCTGCTCTTCTGGACGACCAACGCCCGGGTCATCCGGGGCGTGTTCTTCTCACTCAAAGAGAAGGAGTTCGTCGAGGCCGCTCGGGCCATCGGGTGCTCGACGAAGCGGATCATCTTTCGCCACATCCTGCCGAACACCATCGGCCCGATCATCGTGAACTTCACCCTCGTCGTCGGTGGGGCCATCCTCATCGAGTCGACACTGTCGTTCCTCGGATTCGGGATCTCCCCGCCGGCGGTCTCGTGGGGAAACATGATCTCCCAGTCGAAGAACTCCGTCGGCAGTTCCGTTGCCTATCTCATCTACTTCCCCGGCCTGGCGCTGTTCCTCACGATCTTGGCCGTGAACTTCCTCGGGGACGGATTGCGCGACGCCCTTGATCCGCAGTCGGGCAAGTGACAGTGCCGGACGCTGGCGACGAGCCGTTGGCCGAGCGAGATCCAACTCGCGAGCGCGACCAACGGATCGAACAACCGGGCGGCGCCGTCCTGTCGATCCGTGACCTGCACGTCGAGTTCCCGACCGACGACGGGCTCGTCAAAGCTGTCGACGGTCTCTCCTACGACGTCTATCCCAACGAGGTCCTCGGCATCGTGGGGGAGTCGGGATCAGGCAAGAGCGTGAGCTCGCTCGCCATCCTCGGCTTGTTGCCGAGGCGGGCTCGCATTCGGGGCCAGATCCTCTATCGCGGTCGCGACCTGCTCGCAATGCGCGACAAGGAGATGAATGCGCTGCGGGGCGAGAGCATCGCCATGGTCTTCCAGGACGCGCTGGCGGCGCTCAATCCCGTCTACACCGTCGGTGCCCAGATCGCCGAGGCGGTGAAGGTGCACCGGCCCGACGTCGGAAAGAGGGAGCTGCGGGAACGGGCCATCGAACTGCTCGAGCTCGTGGGCACGCCGAACCCCTCGAAGCGGGTCGACCAGTTCCCCCATGAGTTCTCGGGCGGCATGCGGCAACGGGCGATGATCGCCATGGCCCTGGCCAACGACCCCGACGTGCTCATCGCCGACGAGCCCACGACCGCCTTGGACGTGACCATCCAGGCCCAGGTCCTCGACGTGATCGAGCGGGTGCAGGAGCGAACGAACTCCGCCATCGTGCTCATCACCCACGACCTCGGCGTGGTCGCCGGCGTCGCCGATCGGGTGATGGTGATGTACGCCGGTCGGCAAGCCGAGCTGGCGACGGTCGACGAGGTCTTCTACGAGACCCGACACCCCTACACCCTCGGGCTGTTGGCATCGCTGCCCCGCCTCGATCAAGACGCAGAAGGAATGCGTTTGCACCGAATCAAGGGTCAGCCGCCGTCGCTGATCAACGTGCCGGCCGGCTGCCCCTTCCACCCGCGTTGCGAGTTCCGTCGCTTGCCGGAACCGTGCGCCACCGAGATTCCCGAGTTTCGGCTCATCGAGGGCAACGAGCACCGGTCGGCATGCCACTTCGCCGAAGAACTGCGGTCGGCTCAGCCCGGAGATCTGCAACCTGTGGCGCAGCGATGACGGCCACAGTCGACACCGCCACCAATCCTCAGGCGGGAGGGCTCGAAAGTCGCCCGGCAACCGAGCCCATCCTCGAGGTGCGAAACCTCGTCAAGCACTTCCCCGTGCGCGGAGGGTTGCTCCGTCGGGAGTCGGGTCAGGTCCACGCCGTCTGCGGGCTGACGTTCGACGTCGGTAAAGGCGAGACCCTCGGCATGGTGGGGGAGTCGGGGTGCGGCAAATCGACAACCGGTCGGGTGCTGCTCCGACTGCTCCCGGCATCGAGCGGATCGGTGCTCTTCCGGGGAGTCGACCTCGTCAAGGCGAAGACGCGAGAGATGCGACGACTCCGGAGCGATCTGCAGATGGTGTTCCAGGATCCGTACGCCTCGCTGAACCCCCGCATGACCGTCGGGTCGATCGTCGGCGAGCCGCTGCGGGTGCACGGCCATGACCGCGGTGGCATCAAGGGCCAGGTTCGTGACCTGCTCTCCAAGGTCGGGATGAAGCCCGAGCACGTCAACCGGTACCCCCACGAGTTCTCGGGCGGTCAGCGCCAGCGCATCGGCATCGCCAGAGCCTTGGCACTCGATCCCGAGTTGATCGTGCTCGACGAACCGGTGTCAGCGCTCGACGTCTCCATCCAGGCCGGCGTCATCAATCTGCTCGAAGACCTGCAGGCCGAACTCGGCCTCGCGTACTTGTTCATCGCCCACGATCTCTCGGTCGTCCGTCACATCTCCGATCGTGTTGCCGTGATGTATCTCGGCAAGATCGTCGAGATCGGTCCGCGGGTCGAGGTCTACGAGCGTCCGACCCACCCCTACACACAGGCCTTGCTGTCGGCGGTGCCGTTGCCGGATCCTCGTCGTGAGCGCGAGCGCCGGCGGATCGTTCTGCAAGGCGATGTGCCGAGCCCCGCCGATCCCCCTTCCGGATGCAGGTTTCGGACGCGTTGCCAGCTCTTCGGCACCGAGTTGAGCGAGAGCGAGAAGCAACAGTGCGTCGAGCAGGAACCGGCGCTGGCCGAACGTGGCCACGGTCATCCATCGGCGTGTCATTACGCCCGCGTCGAGGCGGTCGTCTGACTCGGGTCCGTCCCGTCCTCGTGACGCTGGCTGTCGCCGCCCTCGTTGCGGGGACGGCGTGCACGAAAGGGGGCAAGGACGGGGTGTCGCCCAGAGGAGGCATCGGCGGGACGGGAATCCTCCGCGTCGGTGTCGTCAGGCCGACCTCGCTGGATCCTGCCCAAGCGCGCTCGGTCGACGAGATCCTTCTCGCTGACCAGCTCTTCGATTCACTGACGGCGGCCGACCCGAAAACCCTTGCACCAACGCCGGCCCTGGCCGCTTCGTGGACGGTCTCCGACGACCAGCAGCACTGGGATTTCACGCTCCGTCCAGATGCCCGTTTCAGCGATGGTTCCGCGATCACGAGCAGCGACGTCAAGGCCTCGTTCGAACGGGTGGCCCGGAAGGGCTCCGGATCATCGGTCAGCGATCTCCTCGAAAGCGTGACGGGCTACCGCGCCTTCGCCGTCGATGGCACCGCGGACGCACTCTCCGGTGTCGTCGCCTCCGACCCCGGGGTGGTGCACCTCGACCTCGATGCCCCCCTCTCCGTGCTGCCCTCGATACTCTCCAATCCCGCCCTCGGCATCGTTCCGAAGTCCGTCGACCCGACGTCATTTCCCGACCCGCCGATCGGGAGCGGCCCGTACCGCACCACCAGCCACACACCAGAGCGGATCTCGCTCGCTCTGACCGAAGGCGCGGCCGGCAAGACCAAGAGGGTCGACTTCCTGCTCTTCGACGACAAGAGCCAGTCGTACAAGGCGTTCGTCGGAAACCTCGTCGACTGGAGCGAAGTGCCGACCGATCTCGTCGCCGAGGCGGGCAAGCGATTCGGCCGCAACCTCTATCGGCCATATCTCGCCGAGCTCTTCTACGCCTTCAACTTGAAGAACCCGAAGTTCGGCGACCTCCGGTTCCGGGAGGCCCTGGTGCGCGCCGTGGATCGAAAGGCGATCGTTGCCGAGGTCTACGGCGGCACCGTCCGGGTGATGGATGGATTGGTCGTCGACGGTCTCGATGTACATCAGGACGATCCGTGTGCGCAGCGGTGCGGATTCGATCCGGACCGGTCGAAGGCGCTCGTCGCAGAGATCATCGCCAGCGGCGGATCGATACCCGAGATTCAGATCGACTTCGACGACGACGCAACGCAGGGCGCAGTCGCCGAAGCCATCCGGAACGATCTCGCCGCCGTCGGTGTCACGGCTACCCTGCGGCCAAAACCGCTGGCCGAGTACCAACAGTTCGCGGTGACGGGCGACCAGGAGCTCTTCCGGTTGGGATGGATAGCGCCGTATCCGTCAGCCGACGGGATCTTGGCGCCCCTCTTCCTCACCGGGTTCCCGAACAACCTCACCGGGCTCTCCTCGGCGACGGTTGACGAGCAACTGCGTGCCGCCCGAGCGGAGCCCGACGGCGCCCGGAGAACTGAGCTGTTCCGCTCGGCGGAGCGGGCCGTGCTGGCCGAGTTGCCGATCATCCCGATCGCCCAATTCGAGGTGCACGCGGTTGCATCGCCACGTGTGCGAGGCCTGACCCTCACCGCCGCGGGCACCTTCGACGCCCGCACGGTGACGGTGACCAGCGGGCGGTGAGCGGCCGCCACCACGCCGCCGCCGTCCTCGTCGTCATCTCCCTGGTAGCCATATCGTGCTCTCGGTCAGGCGAAGGACGGGGGGCGGGAACCCGTTCCACTCCGACGACAGCCGCCGCCTCGGGGTCTGGTTCACCTCCATCGTCGGCTCCGACCGGCGACCTCGACGGCGGGCTTCTGCCTGCGGTCGAACTGCCGATTGCCGACCATCCCCGCGGTGGAAGCGTGCGCGTCGGGGTATGGGCCGCGCCTGACTCTGCGGCGCCGACCATCGGAGGGGCCGCCGTTCGAGCGCTGGTTCTTCCGCAGCTCTTCGTGGCTCTGCCGCAGGGCCGGTGGGCCTCGGGCCTGGCGGAACCGGGGTCGGATCGCACCTCTGAAGACGAGCGGTCGGCGTCGCTGCGCCTCCGCGCCGGCGCAACGTGGTCGGACGGATCGCCGATCAATGCCGATGATCTCCGCCGGACCGCTGACAAGCGGTTCGTCGCAGGTGTCGACGGCCCGGCGGAGAACGGAACCATCACGGTGCGGTTCACGGACCGCCTTCCCGGATGGAGACGGTTGTGGTCGGGGTCGGACTCGATCGCCGCACCCGCTCCTGGGCTGTGGGGCGGCCCGTTCCTGGTCGCCGCTCAGACCCCAGGGCTCGAGACCGTCCTCGTGCGGAATCCTCGATGGTGGGGCGCAGGCGGTCCGTACCTCGACGAAGTCCGCCTGGTGCTCGTCCCCGACGCCACGACGGCCCGGCTCCTGTTGAGCGCTGGCGAACTCGACGTGGTTGCTCCTCTGGCTGCCACGGTCAGGACCGAACAGTTCCGGCGGCTTCCCGGCGTGAAGGTCGACCGAAGTGAGGTCGGGGGAATCGTGGTCTCGATCCAGGCGAACCCCGAGCGCCTCGACGCCGCCAAGCGAGCGGCGTTGCTGGCGGCTGTCGACCGACGGGCGTTCGTCGAGACGCTCCTCGAAGGTGAGGCAACCGTGGCCAACGGGTTCGCCGGGTCGTCTGACGGCGCGTGGGCCGACGTCGTTCCGGGCGATTCCGGTGCCCTGAAGGGAAGCGCCGTCGACCTCATCGGCTTCGGCGAGGAGCCGATGACAACCATCCTCCACCGCTCGATGCAGAAGCGCGCAAGGGCAGCCGGCGGGACGCTCGAGCTCCGAGTCGCCGAAGCCGATCGGGTCGAGGGCTGGCTGCGGGACTCGTCCTACGAGGCGGCCCTCGTCGTCAGCGCAGATCCGCTGGTGCCCTGCTGGATCTGTCGATGGCCCGACGTGGCGGGAGCGGCGGCCGCAGACACAGGAGATCCGGCGGCTGTGGCTGCCGTCGAGTCGGCCCTGCTGCGGGAGCGCCTTGTTCTCCCGTTGTGGCGGGAGTCGACCGTCACCGCCACCCGCTCGGGCATCTCTGGCGTGGTCGCCAACGGCTACGCGCTCAGTGCGGCCTGGAACGCCTGGGAGTGGTGGCGTTCGGGCGCTTGAGGCCTGCTGGCCTGCGCTAGAGTTCAGCCTCGCCTCAGGGTCATCGGGGCGCCACGTCGGAGTGGCGGAATAGGCAGACGCGCCAGCTTGAGGGGCTGGTGCCCGTAAGGGTGTGGGGGTACAAGTCCCCCCTCCGACACATTTGTGATGTCCCAAGACATCGGAAACCCTCGGACCCGCGGTTCGGGGGTTTGCTGGTTTTTGAGGCGGGGTTGGTAGCCGATGGTGGGGTCGAG
>JBKJLN010000402.1:0-2791 GCA_046596935.1 Acidimicrobiales bacterium | reverse complement strand
CCCACTCCTCACCCCGGCGACGGCGCTGCTACGCCTCATCGACGGCCGACCAGCCGGCGAGGACGCTCTGCTGGGCATCCGCTGAGCGTGACCCACTGCGGCCCGGTCGGGCCGCTTCCCACCCCTCAAAAACTCCGCACCGCCACGAAAGGCCCCTCATGAGCGACACCGACCAACAGCCTTCCCCGGACCTCACTGGAGTGGTCGAACGACGGAGCGTCACAGCGCACAGGAACGCCGACAGGTTCACCAATGTGACAGTCGCCGTCGATGCCGCCAGCGCTCGATGGGGATCGACGGTCCTGCGCTGGACGGCAGCGTTGTTGTGGCTCGGAAACGTGGCTTGGAAGCGGCCCCCGGGATTTGGGCGCTCGGCCGACGGGTGTCGAGCGCTTTGTGGCTACACCAAGGCCGGAATCGAGCATGGTGTTTTGCCTGGCGCTCCGTGGCTCTTCGAACACGTCATCAGCCCGCACCTGTGGGCCTTTGGATGGATCACTATTTTGAGCGAGGGGACCCTCGCCATCTTGTTGATGTCGGGCCGCTACCGGCGGACCGCAGCCGCCTTGGGCATTCTTCAGAGCCTGGCGATACTCGTAGCCGTGGCCAACGCTCCCCACGAGTGGTACTGGTCCTACCTACTCATGATCGCCCTGCATGTCGCGATTCTCACGACCACATCCGGTTCCCCTCCGCAACCAGCGTGGGCGATGGCGGTGGTCACGACCGGGTTCGGTGCGGCAATGACGATCGTCCACGTCGGCGAAGGCCTCACCGGTACCCGGTTCACCGTGTTCTCCGGCCGATCCGGCCTGCCCGATGATCTCGCGAAGAACCTGTTCGGCGGATCCGTTGCCCTCGGCCTGATCGTGGCGGCGCTGGGAGTGGCAGGCCTCCTCGCGGCGGCCCGGCTCGACAGCGCGCGGCAACGACTGCTCGGTATTACAGGTGCGATCCTTGGCGCGGTCCTCTTCCTCACGTACGGCCCGGACGGTCTGATTCTCCGACTCGGTTCGACGACCACGACCGCGTGCGTGATCATCGCGCTCGGGCTCGGATTCGCGATTCAGTCGGCTCCCGCCGACCCGGACCTCCAACCACCGAGAGACGCGATTCCGAGGAGGTAGCGACAGTACGAAGGAAGGTGTTCCGGTGCCGTCGGACGTCGGTCAGGAGGGCAGAGGGAAACTCTCATTCGTGGGCCAGACGGAGATGAGTTTCATTCGTCCGTCCTCGGCCACCTCACAGAAGTCGGTACCGCCAGACTTCGCCCTCGCCAAAACCGACCAAGGCCTCGAGCGGTGTCATTCGGCTCTCATCGTCCCAGCACGTCTCATCAGGCCACGCCCATGAGGCGCACCGTGAATGTCGAACCCTCACCGACCTTGGAGCGCATCGACACGGACCCGCCCATCAGCTCGGTGTAACGCTTCACCATGTTGAGCCCGACGCCGGCGCCTCGGGTTACGAAGGCGGCATTCGGTCCCCGGTACAGGCGCTCGAAGACGAGGGCCTGCTCGGCGTCGGGGATGCCGACGCCCTCGTCGGTGACGTCGATACGCACCGAACCGTCGTCTTCGCTCGCCGACGCCACGGTGATCGTGTGCCCGCGCTCGGAGTACTTCGCCGCATTGGCCAACAGGTTGCGCAGCACGCTCTCGAGCGCATCGTGGTCACCCATGCACTCGAGGTCGTCGGGCACGTCGATGGCCAACACGTGCTCGGCCAGTAGTGCCTGGACGGTGTTGACCACGACGGCGACGATGTTGGATACCCGCAGTGGCTCGAGGACCACGGTCATACTTCCCGCTTCAAGGGCGCTGAAGTCGAGGAGGTTCTCGACCATGGCGCGCATCTCGATGGCGCTCGACTGCACGCGTCCGACGGCATCGGCCCGGACCGATGCATCGAGTTCCTCGCCACGCGCCAGCAAGTCGGCGAACCCGATGATGATCGCCAGCGGAGTACGCATCTCATGCGACACCGAAGCGAGAAACTGGTCCTTCAAGGCGTCGAGTTCGCGTAGACGGTCGAACGCTGCCTTCAGCTCGCCGGCCGCAGCTTTCGCCTCCGTCACGTCTCGTAGCGTGCACACCACTCCGCCCACAGCCGGATCCTGTAACCGGTTCACCGCCGTCGCTTCGATCCACCGCCACCGACCGGACCCAGGACGGGCCTCGAGCCGCAACTCCACCCTCGCCGTCTCACCAAGGGGCGCCGACGTCAACGCACCGAGGGTATCGACGACGCGGTCGAGGTCGTCCGGGTGAACATCGTTGAAGGCGCTCATCCCCATGTTTGTCGCCGCCGGCGCTTCGATGATCTGCTCGATTCCCGGACTTGCATAGATGAGCTCGAAACGCTCATCGAGAACGACGATCACGTCGGTCAGGTTCTCGACGAGCGACCGAAGCTGGGCCTCGCTCTTCAACACGCGCTGCTCGGCCACCACCCGGTCGGTGACGTCGTGCAGCGAGATGACGAGGGAAGCGACGGACTCGTCGTCCAGGAGGTTCGTGACCGATGCCTCGACGTCGTGCCACGTACCGTCAGCGAAGCCGAGGCGGATGTCCGCCTTCACCGTCGCTCCCGACCGGGCGAGCGCCTGGACGACGGCGTCGCCGGCACGATCGACGTCGTCAGGATGGACGAAGTCGAGTGCGTTCCGGCCGTTGACGCCGCTACCGGCAAAACCGGTCAGCCGCCCAGCCGCTGCGTTCGACGCTCGAATGGTGCCGTCGGCCGCCAGCAGCGTGATGAGGTCGTCGGTATGGGCGAGCATGGCCTCGAG
>JBKJLN010000379.1:0-8355 GCA_046596935.1 Acidimicrobiales bacterium | reverse complement strand
CAGCACTGCCAGTCGAACGTGCCCCACATCTATGCGGCCGGCGACCTCTCCGGAAAGCTGCCGCTGTCGTCGGTCGCTTCGATCCAGGGGCGAAAGGTGGCCGAGCATGTGATGGGGTTGCATACCCGCTCGCACCGCCACCTCGACTACGACAAGGCGGCGTCGGCCATCTTCACCGAACCCGAGATCGCCGACGTCGGCCTGGCCGAGGCCGAGGCCTTCGCCATCGGACGCAAGATCCGGGTGACCAAGGTGCCTCTGGCTTCGTCGGCCAAGGCGCACATCGAGGGTGACACCCGGGGGTTCGTGAAGATCCTGTCCGACCCCGCCACCGGCGTCGTCCTCGGTGGCTCGATCGTCGGCCGCAACGCCGCCGAGCTCATCTCCGTCCTCGCCTTGGCGGTCACGGCCAACCTCAAGGTGAGCGACATCACCGAGAGCCTGCTCGTCCATCCTGCGCTTGCCGAAGCTCTCGCCGACGCCGCCGACTGACGGGCGCGCCGGCCGTCCTCCGGCCCGGCCTCGACGAGCCCTGTGGTCGGCGATGCTGCTCGTCCTGATGCTGGCGGGCGCCTGCGACCCCGCCGGCCGCGGAGCGTCTCCGGAACGGTCAGACCGACCTGGAGCGTCTGCGTCCCGGGAACCGTCACCCCAACGCTCCACGACCACCGAACCGTTCCCCGAACGCTCCGCGGAATCGGGGACGGCCACGTCGGCGCCGAGGGATGCTGATGCCGCGATGCTGGTGGCTGCGGGCGACATCGCGTGTGCTCCCGGGGGCGTGCCGGTGGCGGGGGAGTGCCAGATGGAGGCGACGGCGGCCCTGGTCGAGTCGCTCGACGCCGACGTGGTCGCGCCCCTCGGCGACCTCCAGTACGAGCGAGGCGAGGCGGCCAACTTCGCGGGGTCCTATGACAAGACATGGGGGCGGTTCCGCGACCGGACGCACCCGGCCCCGGGGAACCACGAGTACGCCGGCGGTCAGGCGCAGGGCTACTTCGGCACCTTCGGCGCCGCCGCCGACGGGGTCGACGGTCGGGGCTGGTACAGCTACGACCTCGGCGCTTGGCACGTCGTCGTGTTGAACTCGGTCTGCTCGGCCGTCGGGGGCTGCGGCGAAGGGAGCCCGCAACTGGCGTGGCTCCGGGAGGACCTGGCCGCCCGCAAAGCAAAGTGCACGTTGGCCTACTGGCACCACCCTCGCTGGTCGTCCGGCTTCCACGGGAGTGACGACGGATACGAACCGTTCTGGCAGGCCCTCACCGCCGCCGGGGCCGATGTCGTGTTGAGCGGGCACGACCATGACTACGAGCGGTTCGCTCCGAGGGATGGACTGCGGCAGTTCGTCGTCGGCACCGGTGGCCGCAGCCTCTATCCGGTGGTTGCTCGGGAATCCGGTAGCGAGATCGTCGACACCGCTACCTTCGGCGTGCTGGCCTTGACGTTGCGTCCGAACGGCTACGACTGGCGGTTCGTGCCGGTGCCGGGCGGCTCCTCGACCTTCACCGACGGCGGTTCAGCGGGCTGCTGAGCCCGATCCGGCGAGCAGACGACTGCGCACCGCCGTGTTGGTCGCCGCGTCGATGGCGGTCCATGCCATCGCAACGGCGCCGTCGCGCATCGCCTTGTCGGCCGTCGGCGTGGCGCAGAACGCCGCGAAGTCGGGCTGATGGTTGGACACCGGAAAACAGTCGAGACCGAGCATCGGATGGATCGTCGGTATGGCCAGCGACACGTTGGCCATGTCGGTCGACCCGGACATCTGCTCGAGCACGGCGCCGAGATCAGGGAAGCGCCGGCCGAGCCCCTCGGCGTTGGCGCGATAGAGATTGCGCAGGTCGATGTCGTCGCGCATCTCGCTGTAGTGCGGACTCTGGGGCTCGATGCGGTACTCGCACCCGGTGGCCAGGGCGCCGGCCTCGAAGCAGCGCTCGACTTTCGGTTGCAACTCGGCCAGGAGTTCGAGGGTTCGCTCCCGGATGTACCACTTGCCGACGGTGTGCGCCGGCACGATGTTGGGGGCGTCCCCGCCGTGGGTGACGATGCCGTGCACACGCGCCTGGCGAGGGATGTGTTGGCGCAGCAGACCGATGGCCGTCTGGGCGATGGTGAGTGCGTCGGCCGCGTTGATCCCGAGCTCGGGAAAGGCGGAAGCATGCGCTTCCTTGCCCGTGTAGTGCACGTCGACGTGGGCCACGGCCAGGCATGGCATGTGGTCCATCTCCGTCGGCGAGGGGTGCACCATCATCGCCGCGTGCACGCCGTCGAAGACCCCGGCGTCGAGCATCAGGATCTTGCCGCCGCCGCCTTCTTCCGCCGGCGTCCCCATGACCTTGACGGTGATGCCGAGGTCGTCGGCGAGGGGGGCCAGCGCCAGCGCTGCGCCCACTGCCGACGCCGCGATCACGTTGTGGCCGCAGGCGTGGCCGATGCCGGGAAGGGCGTCGTACTCGGCGCAGATGGAAATGACGAGCGGGCCCGATCCGGCCGTGGCCACGAACGCCGTCGGAAGCTCGGCGACGCCGGTCTCGACCTCGAAGCCGGCCTCGGCCAGGGGAGTGGCGCACCACGCCGAACTGCGCTCTTCCTCCCAACGGATTTCCGGGTTGGCATGGATCCGGTGGCTCAGCTCGATGAGGGCCTCGCCTTGGGAATCGACGAGCTCCTGGGCGGCGGCTTTGGCGTCAGTGGACGGCATGCCCCCTGCTTAGCGTTTTGGGGACGTATTTGCGCCTGAGAGAGGCAAATACCTCCCCAGAACGTGCTGGGGAAGGGGCTACTCGATCGTGGCGACGGTGTCGCCGGCGCCGACGGCCTGACCGGGCTGCACCTTGAGCTCCTTGATGGTGCCGGCCTTCTCGGCCAGCACGTTGTTCTCCATCTTCATGGCCTCGAGGATGCAGATGGCCTGACCAACCTCGACCTTGTCGCCTTCGGCCACCAAGACCTTCACGATCGTGCCCTGCATCGGTACGAGCACGTTGCCGCTGCCACTGGCCCCTCCGCCACCGCCGCCGGCGCCCGGACGGGGCCGGCTGCGACCGCTCGGGGCACCGCCGCGGCCGCCTCCGCCGACGCCGCTCACGACGGTGGCCGGCACGTCGGGCACCCAGACCTTCACCTTGAAACGGCGACCGTCGACCTCGACGTCGACGTCGCGCTGCACCTTGGGAAGCTCGGCTTCCTCGCCGTCGGCGGGGAGCGGAGCCACGGGAGTGGCAGGAAGGACCGTGGCCAGATCGAGCGTGTCCTCGACCCACTTGGTCGAGTGGGTCGCCGCCGCGAAGTCGGGGTGGTTGAGGATGGCGAGGTGGGCGGGGATGGTCGTCTTGATGCCGACGATCTCGGTTTCCTCGAGCGCCCGGATGAGTCGGCGCCGGGCGTGCTCGCGGTCTTCACCCCAAACGATGAGCTTGGCGACGAGGTTGTCGTAGTACTGGCTGACCTCGTCGCCCTCGTCATAGCCGGCGTCGTTGCGAACGCCGTACCCGTCGGCCCGACGGAAGCGGGTGATCTTGCCGGGGCTCGGAAGGAACCTTCCGCCGGTGGGATCCTCGGCATTGATGCGGGCCTCGATGGCGTGGCCGCGGCGGCGCGCCGCCACCTCGTCCTGGGTGAACGGGATGGCGCCGCCGGCGGCGACGATGAGCTGGAGCTCGACGAGGTCCATTCCTACGGTCAACTCGGTGACGGGGTGCTCGACCTGGAGGCGGGTGTTCATCTCGAGGAAGAAGAACTCGCCGTCCTGATAGAGGAACTCGACGGTGCCGGCGTTGACGTAGCCGCACGCCTTGGCGACCTGCACGGCGGCGGCACCCATCTGCTGGCGGATCTCGTCGGGGAAGTCGGGAGCAGGGCTTTCCTCGATGAGCTTCTGGTGGCGGCGCTGACACGAGCAGTCGCGCTCACCGATCCACACCGCATTGCCGTGGGTGTCGGCGAAGACCTGCATCTCGATGTGGCGGGGCCACGTGAGGTAGCGCTCGACGTAGCACTCGTCGCGCCCGAAGCCCTTGAGCGCCTCCGACATGGCCGACTCGAGAGCGGCCTGCGCCTCGTCGGCGGACTTGACGACCCGCATACCGCGGCCGCCACCGCCGTACGCCGCCTTGATGGCGACGGGCCAGCCGTTCTTCTCGCCGAAGGCGACGACCTGTTCGCCGCTGGTGAGGATGGTGTTGTCACCGGGAACCCCACTCACCCCGCCCTTGGCGGCGGCGATGCGGGCGCTGATCTTGTCGCCCATGACCTCGATGGCTTCGGGCGGCGGGCCGATGAAGGCGACGCCCATCTCCGTGATGGCGCGGGCGAAGTCGGTGTTCTCGGAGAAGAAGCCGTAACCGGGGTGCACGGCCTCGGCGCCGCTTCGACGGATGGCGTCGAGGATCTTCTCGGTGTTCAGGTAGCTCTCGGCCGCCGTGGTGCCGCCCAGGGCATAGGCCTCGTCGGCCAGTCGCACGTGCAGCGCCTCGCGGTCGAGGTCGGAATACACGGCGACGGTGGCGATGCCGAGCTCGCGACACGTGCGGATGACCCGCACGGCGATCTCGCCCCGGTTGGCGATCAGGACCTTGGAGAACAGGGGCTGGGCAGAGGGTGAAGAGGGCTGGGCGGAGGGTGAAGACATGGCGGGTCGTATCGTAAGCGGCCATGCCTCCGACCTGGGATGTGCGCCACTTCGACACCATCGATTCCACCAACACGTGGGTCATGGCCCGTGCTCGAGAGGGTGCTTCCGAGGGACTGGTGGCCGTTGCCGACCATCAGACGGCGGGACGGGGGCGTCTCGGGCGCACGTGGGAAGCACCGGCCGGAGCCAACCTTCTCATGACCGTGCTGCTGCGTCCGTCCACTTCGGAGTCGTCGCACCTGGCCCTGGCCGCGGTCGCCCTTGCAGGACGGGACGCGGCGTTGACCGTCGCCGGCGTCGCCTGTGGCCTGAAGTGGCCCAACGACCTCATGGTCGGGGACGGCTTCGACGCCAAGCTGGCCGGAATCCTGGCCGAGACCGACGGGGCCGGCGCCGTGGCTGTGGGCATCGGGATGAACGTTGCTTGGGCCCCGCCCGGCGCCGCCCGGCTCGGCGAAGGCGTGACCCGCGACGCCGTCGTAGACGCACTCTTGGGGTCGCTCGGCACCTGGCTCGACACCGGCTGGACTGCGGTCGCCGCCGCCTACCGCGAGGCCTGCGTGACCATCGGTCGGCGGGTGCGGGTCGAGCTCACCGACGGCGAGGTGTTCGAGGGCATGGCCGCCGACGTCGACGACGCCGGCCGGCTCCTCGTCGACGATCGCACCATTGAGGTCGGCGACATCGTCCACCTACGCTGACCCCGACAGCCCCCTTCCCCCTCCCCATTTTCACGTTTGGGCGCGATTCGGCCGAGATCTCGGCGAGATCGCGCCCAAACATCCGGAAGGAGGGATGGCCGTGGGTCTGCCTCTCGCCATCAGCCGCGTCGCAGCTCGTCAACACGCCGTCATTGCGGTGCGCCAGCTCGGCGAGTTGGGCATCTCGTCGAGCACGGTTTCCAGTTGGGTCGAGGCGGGCTGGCTCCGCTGGTGCCAACCGGGGGTCGTGGCCATCGCCGGGTCGCCCGAGACCTTTGAGCAGCGGCTTGCCGCTGCGCTCCTGGCTGCCGGCCCTGATGCGGCGATTTCGCACCGGGCCGCAGCCGTCCTCTGGGGCATGCTCGACGAGGCGCCCGTCGAGATCGTGGTTCCACGGGGACAGACGCCCGACCTTCGCGGCGTGATCGTCCACCAGAGCCGGGACCCGTTCGTCGTTCACCGGAGACGGGGGTTGGCGGTGACCTCGCCGATGCGGGCACTCGTCGACCTCGGTGCGGTCGTCCCGGCGCCGGCCGTCGAGGACGCCCTTGATCGTGCACTGGCGATGCGGCTCTTCACCGTCGCCGCCGTCGAGTGGGCGTACGCGCAGGTCGCGCGGCCGGGCCGACGCGGCAGCGGCGTTCTGCGACGGGTACTCGACGGGCGGGCGCTGGCGGACGCCCCTCCGGACGGCCTGCTCGAGCCGCGTTTCGCCCGGCTGCAGCGGACGTACGGGCTCCCGCCGGCGAAGTTCCAATGGCACGTGTGGTTCCGAGGAAGGGACTACTACATCGACTTCGCCTATCCGGATCTGCGAATCGCCATCGAGGTCGACGGGTACGGGCAACGGGCCACGCGGGCAGCCTTCGAATCCGACACCGAGCGCCAGACCGTCCTCGGCCTTCTCGGGTGGACGGTTCTGCGCTTCACCTGGACGAAGGTCGTCCGGCGCCCCGCCGACGTGGCCCGAGACATCGGCTTGGCGATTGGGCGCGATCCGGCCGAGATCTCGGCGAAATCGCGCCCAAACGTCTGATCAGGGGGATTCGGTGTAGATGCGGGTCACGACGTCATCGATGTCGGGTTCCTCGATGGCGAGGTCACGGACCTTGGCGATGGCGGCGATAGCGGAGACAACCGTTGCTGCCGAGACGTCTGTGCGCCGGAACCGGATCCATTGGCGCACGCCGTCGACCCGCACGGTCTCGCACCCCGGGATCGACAATGCCGGAACGGCTTCCTCGAGGTCGACGACGACGGTGCGGAACTCGCCGAAGCGATCCTTGATCTCGGCGACGGTGCCGTCATGAATGACGCGACCGTGGTCGATCACCACGAGGCGCGAGCACAGCCGCTCCACATCGGAGAGGTCGTGGGTCGTCAACACGACGGTCACGCCCCGCTCGGCGTTGACGGCGGCGAGGAACTCCCGGACCCGTGACTTCGAGACCACGTCGAGGCCGATGGTGGGTTCGTCGAGGTAGAGGATGGATGGGTCGTGGAGCAGCGCCGCACACAGGTCACCCCGCATCCGTTGTCCGAGGGACAGCTGGCGCACCGGCGTGTCGAGGAACGAACCCATGTCGAGCAGTTCGACGAACGATGCGAAGTTGGCGGCGTGTCGATCGGCGGGCACCCGGTAGACGTGGCGAAGCAGGTCGAACGAGTCGCGCAATGGCAGGTCCCACCACAGCTGGGTGCGCTGCCCGAAGACGACGCCGATTCGCCTGGCCAAGTCGATGCGCCGTCGTTGCGGATCGACGCCGGCAACCCGGATGGATCCCGACGTGGGAACCAGGATGCCCGTCAACATCTTGATCGAGGTCGACTTCCCTGCGCCGTTCGGACCGATGTAGCCCACGAGCTCGCCGGCTGCTACCGAGAGCGACACATCGTCGACGGCCCGCACCTCGACCTTCTCGCGACGGAACCGGCCCGCTCGCTTCCGCAGAACGAATGCCTTCGACACGTGGTCGAGCTCGATGACCGGATCGCGACCCATCCGGCTCAGCTTCCCGTGCTTCGGTAGTGGCGGACGGCGCCCGTCCAGGCGGCTCGGGCGAATCCGATCAGCACGACGGCCACGAGGGGAGAGACGAACCGGACCCAGCCCGGCGCGCCGAATGGATCGGTTCGTCCGAGGATGTAGAGCGAGGGGAAGTAGTTCACGAATGCAGCCGGCACCACGAAGGTCAGGAGTCGGCGCAGCCACTTCCCCATGATGTGGAGGGGGTACTCGGTGGCGAACGAGCTCCCATAGGTGAAGCTGTTCATGAGTTCCCCGGCCTCGATCAGCCAGAAGGAGAGCGAGGCCGCCAGCACCCAGATGGCCGAGAAGATGGCGGTGCCGGCGACCAGCATCATGAGAAAGGCGGCGATCCGGCCGATCGTCCAGTCGATGTCGAGGGCCACGATGGCGTAGACGAGGACGGCCGTCCCCTGCACGAGCTTGCCGAGCCGGCGGAAGGCGAAGTCGTCGGCGCAGAGCTGGAACATGGTGCCGAGCGGCCGGATGAGCAGCGAGTCGAACGTGCCGAGCCGAATGCGTTGCGGCGCGCGTTCGACCTGGCTGATGAAGACGTCGCCGAGGTGGAAGGCGATGGCCGAGGTGCCGTAGAGGAAGGCCACCTCGGCGATGCTCCAGTCGCCCAGCGACCGCACCTTTCCGAAGATCACGGCGATCTGCGCAAAGTCGAGCAAGGTGATGAGGCCTTGGGTGAACGTGTAGCCGAAGAACGAGACCCGGTACTGCCAGTCGGCACGGATGCGGGCGCCGGCCATCACGCGGTAGATGTGCGCGAGTTCGCGCAGCGTCGGGCGGCTCAGCTCGAACGACGAATCGACGGGAGCAGTGGTCACGGTCTCAGCCTCCCTGCACCACGACCCGGCGAGTGGCCGCCCGGAGGACGAGGCGACCGATGCCCAGAAGCGCCAGCGCCCACCCCGCCTGGCCGGCTAGCGCACCGAGGACGGCGGCCGGGCCCTGGTACTTGCCGAGCAGCACCTCGATGGGAACCTGCACGA
>JBKJLN010000243.1:0-4018 GCA_046596935.1 Acidimicrobiales bacterium | reverse complement strand
GGCGCGTGCACGGCCGCAGCGGGCGCTGGAGCTCCTCGAACGTGCCCTCGAGGGCGGCCTCGATCAGCATGTCGAGGCCCCCCTCCTGTCGGCGCTCGTCGACGCCCAACTCGCGGCCGGGTTCGTGGATCTGGCCGCCCTGGCCAGCGACCGGCTCACCGCCCTGGCGGCGAGCCAATCATCGGCCTATGTGCGGGCGCTCGCCGCGACGGCACGGGCCCGCATCCGTGCGATCGCGGGCAGGACGGACGGCGATGCGCGGGATTGCTGGCGTGAGGCGCTGTCGCTGTACCTGGCAGCAGGCATGCCGGCCGAGGTGGCCCATGCGCGACTCGAGCTCGGAAAGGTGATCGCCGCCGACCGAACCGACGCCGCAATCGCCGAGGTGGAAGCGGCGTACCAGGCCTTCGAGGCGATCGGCGCGCGGCGTGGCGCCGACGAGGCGGCGGCCGTCCTCCGCACCCTCGGTGCCGATCCGAAGACGGGTCCGAAGCGCGGCACCGAGCTCACGCGGCGCGAGGACGAGGTGCTCGGGCTCCTAGCCTACGGGCTGACCAACGCCGGGATCGCTGAGCGCCTGTTCATCAGCCCGAAGACCGCCGAGCACCACGTCGGCCGGATCCTCGCGAAGCTGGGTCTGCGCAGCCGCTCCGAGGCAGCGGCCTTCGCGGCGCGACGAGCACCATGACCTGGACCGCAAGCCCGCCCAGTTCTACTCACCACCCAGGTCGCAGGTCGCGGTCCTTCGCTCCGCTGCAACCTGGGCGTTCGCCGGTGAGCAGAGACCCCCATCCGGCGGCGGACCACGCAATGGGATTCTCGAGCCAGGCGGCTAGCTGGACGAGCAGGACCGCTCCGGCCCGCGAGCATGTTTCACGTATGGCGGCTAGACATCCCAGCCCTGTAGTTCGTCAAGCGGCGAGTTGAGCTCGGTGAGCCCAGGCGGTGTGTTCGTCGTAGAGCGCTTGGTGGTGGAGGCATCCGTGGAGGATTCCGACGAGGCGGTTCGAGAGGGCTCGCAGTGCCCGGTTGTGGGTGTCGCCGGCTGCTCGTCGAGCGTCGTAGAAGGCTCGGGCTCCGGGACTGGTCGATAGCGAGGTGAACGCCCAGAGGTAACAGGCGTCGGCGAGCCGGCGGTTGCGGGCGTAGCGGGCGAGCACGACGCGGTGTTTCCCCGAGGCCCGGGTGATCGGTGACGTCCCGGCGTAGTTCTTGCGAGACTTCGCGTCGACGTAGCGGTTCGGGTCGTCCCCGAACTCTGCGAGCACCCGGGCGCCGAGTGTCATCCCTAGTCCTGGCAGGGAACGGATGATCTTGACGTCCGGGTGCTGCTCAAAATGGTCGGCCAGCGTTGTCTCGAGTCCAGCGATCTGAGCCGTGAGTTCCTTGGCAACGGCGACGAGCGCCGCAACGGCAGCGCCCATGGCATCAGCGATGACCATCGGCGCTTCGAGCTGGGCGGCCCGAAGGGCCGCCTGGATCTCGACGGCTCGTTCGTCGACCCTGCGTTGACGGCCGGCCCGGCGGAGGGCGGCAGCGATCTTCGACCGGGACAACGAACGGCCAAGCATCGGGGTCGGAGCGATCGCCAACACCGCCAGCGCGTCGCCGGATCCGAGCTGGTCGAACGCTGCGATCGCTCCCGGGTAGAACTCCCGCAACGTCGAGCGGAGCTGATTGAGCTGCCGCTGACGGGACCAGATCAACGACTGGTGAGCCCGAGCCACGATCTTGATCGCCTCGACCAGTTCACTATCGCCAGCGACGGGCCGGTGGTTGTGGCCATCGAGTCGGGCAAGTTCGGCGAGAACGAACGCGTCACCCGGATCGGACTTGGCGCCCGACGTCGAGTGTCGTTCCCGATAGCGCGATGTCGACATCGGGTTCACCGCCAACACCCGATAGCCAGCCGCGACCAGCGATCCGACGAACAGGCCGCGATCAGTCTCGGTCGCGATCGTGACCTCAGCCGGATCGTCGATGAACTCAGCCACGAGCTCATGGAATCGGGCGATCCCCTCGACTCCATCAGGGATCCGCCCGGCCGCCAACTTGGCCCCCTGCCCATCTTCGATATGGACATCGTGATGGACCTCAGCCCAGTCATGCCCAATGAACACCCTCGACATCGCACCCTCCTCTGATCGACACCAGATGAGCCCGAGGCGACCAGCAGCGTCCTAATGGTTCAGTGCTCGAAGCACATCATCCCAGCAGCCATCCGAGGTCACCTCACCGACTGGCCGGCGCACGATCTAGCCATAGAGCTCAACGCTCAGAGGTTGAAGAGTGCTGACCAACCAGCGGCTCGGGACCATCCTCCGCCTACCGGCAGGAACGGTCGAGCCCCATTAGAGGGTCGCCGGGGACGGTTTCGCATGGCGGTGAACGACGAGGATCTCCAAGATCTACTCGCCACGATCGATCAGGGCCGGGAGGCTTGGTTCGAGGGCCGGCTCGATGCGGTTCAGGACGTTGACATGACGATCTTCGGTCCGTTCGGTGGGAGGCTGGGTGAATCGCTCGCGGTGGAGGTTCGCGCCTACCGGGGCCGGGCAGGCGGCGGCCTTGCGGAGAATCTCCAAGTCGATCTCCTGCTGCGCGGCCACCTCGGCCACGCCACGCCCCGAACTGCGCACCAGGGCGATGGCCTCACGACGGGACTGGGGCGGGTACTTCGCTGGACGACCCATCACGGGCTCCTTCCTCCAGGGGGTCACCCCCAGAATCAGGTGTCCATCCAGTCGTGGCAACTCCACAACGCGCGGCAGTCTTCACCCAATCTGCCGGAACCGGTGGGCGGGTCCCCCAATCGCGAGCGCGGTACGCTTGCCGAGCCTTGAGAACCAGAGCGGTTCTTCAGAGGAGACACGGTGGCTCGGTGGAGAACGTCGGTCACGAGGAACGCAGCACCGGCCTGTTGCGGGATGTATTGGCGGCAATGGCTGTCGGCGACAGCCTTGACGCGGTGCTGCAGGCGGTCTGTGGAGCTGTGGTTGAGCGCCTTGACGCGGCGTTCGCACGGGTGTGGCTCCTACGCCCGATCGACGGTCGACTTGTCCTTGTTGCCTCGGCGGGGTTGTACACCCATCTCGACGGGCCCCACGGAACGATCCGGGTAGGAGAGTTCAAGATTGGCCTGATCGCCGCCGAACGACGTCCGCATCTGAGTAACGATGTGGTCAACGACCCTGCGATTAGCGACCCTGAATGGGCCCGGCGGGAAGGGATGACCTCCTTCGCTGGGTACCCGCTCATCATCGGCAACCGGCTGCTCGGCGTGTTCGGGCTCTTCTCCCGTACGAAGATGGACCACTCCGTAGTCGACCTATTGGCCACCGTCGCCGACGCCATGGCCGCCGGCACCGACCGGCTCCAGGCTGAGGAACGTGCCCGTGCCGCCTTGCGAACGCTCCATGAGCTCGGCCGGACCATGGTCGCGGAACTCGATCTCGAACGGCTGGTCCAGATAGTCACCGACTCCGCGACCCGCGTCACCGGCGCTGCGTTTGGGGCGTTCTTCTACAACCTAATGAACGAACATGGCGAGTCGGTCACCCGTTACACGGTCTCCGGTGCCCCCGTCTCGGGGTTCGAACGGTTCCCGTTGCCGCGCAACACGGCGATCGTGGGCCCCACCTTCAGGGGCGAACGGATCGTTCGGTTCGATGACGTCACTCAGGCACCCGAGTTCGGGCATAACCACCCCTACCACGGCATGCCCGAAGGGCATCTTCGAGTCCGTAGCTACCTAGCGGTCCCGGTGATCGCCCGTGACGGCCAAGTCACCGGTGCCCTGTTCTTCGGGCACCCCGAACCGGGCCGGTTTAGCCGTAGCGATGAGGACATCGTCGAGGGCATTGCCGGCTACGCGGCGGTAGCGATCGCCAATGCCCGCGAGTTCCGGGAAGAACAGGAGATCGCGGTCACTCTCCAGCGAGCGCTCCTGCCGGCGATCGGGCCCCACGACGGCACCGAGGTAGCGGTCCGCTACCTCCCTGCCGTTGAACGGGCCGAG
>JBKJLN010000135.1:0-2679 GCA_046596935.1 Acidimicrobiales bacterium | reverse complement strand
GGGGATGCCGCCGAGCTCGAGTCCGCCGAGGAGGTCACTCCCCTCCGGCACCAACGGAGCCATTCCCTCGGCGATCTCCCGCAACAGCACGGGGTCGGCCTCGAAGCGGTACTTGTCGAAGTACTCGGAAGAGATGACCCCGGAGCGGAGGAGGAACTGTCCCTCCAGATGGGCGGCCTCGTACACACGAGCAGCGAGATCCTGAGCCATGGATCGACGCTACTCAGGCTGGTCGGCCATGCCACGTGACGGTTGCAAGACATCCGGCTCACCCCCGTCCGCCGTAGAGGAGGTTGATGATCGACGTCGCCTCGGATCCTGACGTCGTGGGGGCCGAACCAACTCCTGATCAAGAGGCGCCCGCACGTCGACGGCGCTCCTGGTTGATCCCGCTGGTGATCGTTGGCCTGGTGGCCGGCTTCGGGATCGCCTACTTCGTCTTCCGGGCCCCGTCGGCCCCGTCGGCGTTCGACGGACAACCCTCCGTGAAGAAGTTCGACCTCCCGGCAGCCAAGCCCCCGCTCTCGAGTGCGGCGTCGACCTCGCCGCCCGCCGTGGCCGTTGAGCCTGGTTCGGCCCGCGAAGCGCTCGGGATGTATCTCGATGCAGAGATCGCCCGGAACTTCGAGACCAGCTTCGCCCTCCTCGATCCGGCCACACAGACCGCTTCCGGTCCGGTGGCTGCCTGGCTGAACGAGCGTCCCAATCGTCTGCTGCCCGAGTCGTACACCATCGACTCCGAACAGGCGGGCGACGACGGCGTCGATCTCACCATCTCCGCCACCAGAACGCCCGCTGTATCGAGTGCGACCGGTCTGATTCCGGGGCGCAGCGTCGAGACATGGCGGGTGGTCAACGACGGCGGTTGGCGCGTGCTGCGTGGTCGTCCGACAGATGTTCGGCCCCAACTGCCGAGCGATGCCTCGGCCACCGAGACCGGTGCGGCCTGGCTCGATCGTGCCGCCACCTGCGACACCAAAGGGGCCGAAGCCCTCCAACTGTCCGCCAACCTGCTGGGTGCTCCCTCGCTCCGTGACGCCACCTGCAAGAACAAGGGCACATGGACGGCCGGCAAGGCCGTCTCCCTCTCTGAACTCCCGAATTCCACCGTCTTCGTCTCGGCCTATGGCCCAGCCGTCGGGCGGTGGGCGCGAGCCGTACCGGTGACCGGTGCAGGCCGCTACACGATCGTCCTCGCCCCCCTAGGGACCGAGTGGCGCGTCATGGGTGTGATCCCTCAAGGGTCACCACGCCCGTGACACCAACAAACGCGTCTGCATGCTGCTGGCGCGTCGCCGTATCCCATCCCAAGACCAAAGGACACACATGAAGATCACTCGAGGCCGGGCGCTGCTCGGAACCACCTCGCTGGTCGCGACCCTCGGGTTGCTGGGGTCGCTCGTACCGAGCGAAGCCTCCAGCCACCGTGAAGCGCCGCTGACCAGGGAAGACCCCGTCGCCGACGCAACTGACTTCTTCTCGTTCGTCAGCCCCGACGATCCGACGAAGGTCACCTTCATCGCCAACTACCTGCCGTTCGAGAAGCCTCAGGGTGGGCCGAACTTCTACAACTTCGGCGATGACGTCAACTACCAGATCAAGGTCGACAACAACGGCGACGCCGTTCCCGACATCACCTATGAGTTCCGCTTCACCAAGCAGATCCAGAACGGTGACACGTTCCTCTACAACACCGGTCCGATCAGCTCGGTTACCGACCCGGACTTCAACGTCCGCCAGGTGTACTCGGTGACCGAGGTGCGTGGCGGCGTTCGTCGTGAGCTCGCCAGTGGGCTTTCAACCCCGCCGGTGAAGGTCGGACCCCGCAGTGACGTCGGATACAACGCCACGGCGCAGTCGACCGTGTACCAGATCGACGGTGGCGGTACTCGCGTCTTCGCCGGTCAGCGAGACGATCCCTTCTTCGTCGACCTCGGCTCGGCCTTCGACCTGCTCGGACTCCGTCCGTTCAACCGGGCCCACCTGATCAAGCGGGCCACGGCCCGCGGCGAGGATTACGTGAAGGGGACCAATGTGCAGAGCATCGCCATCCAGGTGCCGATCACGCAGCTGACGGCTGACGGTCAGGGTACGACCGGTGCCAACGATCCTGATGCGGTCATCGGCTCCTACACCCAGTCGCAGCGCTTCACGACCACCACCCGGGGCAAGGACGGCTCCAAGGCCGGCACCGGTGAGTTCGTGAACGTCTCGCGTCTCGGTGCGCCCCTTGTCAACGAAGTCGTTGTGCCGCTGAAGTTCAAGGACTTCTTCAACGCTTCGGAGCCCAAGGATGACGCCGCCAACGGGTACGCCCCGCTGGTGACCGATCCCGAACTCGGCAAGCTGATCCCGGTGCTGTATCCCGGTGTCAAGGTGCCGTCGGCACCCCGTAACGACCTCGTCGCCGTCTTCCTGACGGGCATCCCCGGCCTCAACATGCCGATGAATGCCCCGGGCGGCAACGTCCAGCCGGCCGAGCTGCTCCGTCTGAACATGGCCGTTTCGCCCAAGGCCTTCGGCCGGGAGAACCGGCTCGGCGTCCTCGGTGGTGACACCGCGGGCTTCCCGAACGGTCGTCGCCTCGCCGACGACGTGACGGACATCGAGCTGCGGGCCGTGGCTGGTGCCACGCCGTACACGCCGGCCTTCAACAAGGCGCCGAACAATGCACTCGGC
>JBKJLN010000419.1:0-4285 GCA_046596935.1 Acidimicrobiales bacterium | reverse complement strand
GGCGTGGGGCCGAGGAATTGCGACTGCCCTCATGGCAGGTGCCGTCGAGGAACTCGTCCGCATGGGATACGACGCCGCCGTGCTCTGGGTGCTGCACACGAATGGACGCGCCCGCCGTTTCTACGAACGGGAGGGCTGGGTCGACCAAGGCGTCGAGATGGTCGAACCCCACGACGGTCTGGCGTTGCGTGAACGGCGGTATGGAAGGACTCTCGGCGGCGTCGCGTCAGAATGACGAAGATGCCGACGACCGGGTACACGACGAGGCTCGCGGGACTGGCCGATGGAACCTTTCTTCGCGAGATGCTCTACGAGGCGGCGGCCCCTCCGGGCAAGGACCGCCCTTCGGCTGCACAGCTCCTCGCCAGCCCCCAGGTGACGGCGTTCGTGGATCAGTGGGGTCGTCCCGGCGACCACGGCGTCGTGGGTGAGCTCGCCTTCGAGCCCGTCGGCGCAGCCTGGTTCCGGATCTTTCCCGACGACGACCCCGAGGGCGGGTTCGTAGGGGGCGAGACTCCCGAGCTGTTGATCGCACTCGTCCCCGAGCACCGGGGCAAGGGCGTCGGCGGAACGATCCTCCGGGCTCTGCTCGAGAAGGCGCGCGACGAGCGGATGACCAGCATCGGCCTCAACGTCGGACGGGCCAATCTTCCGGCGGTCGCGCTGTTCCGGAGCACCGGCTTTGCCGTCCAACGCGAGCGCGACGGCGTGTTGACGATGCAAGCCAAGCTCTCCGGCTGACCAGGTGCCGCTGCAACGGGTCGTCGAACTCCTCGAGGAGGGACGGGCCAAGGGGCTCCACCTCGGGGCCCAACTCGAAGTCCGCACCAAGCAGGGGGAGGGCTTCTCGATCGTCGTCGGCGATGCCAGAACCGGCGTTGCGATGACTCCGGCGACCCTCCTTCCCTGGTTCTCGTGCACGAAAGCGGTCACGGCCGTTGTCGTGGCCCAGCTGTGGGAGCGCGGCCGGCTCGGCCTCGATGACCCGGTGGCGCGCCATGTGCCGGAGTTCGCTTCCGCAGGAAAGGCCGTCGTCACCATTCGTCACGTGCTGACCCACACCGGTGGGTTCCGAACCCTTCAGCCCGACGTCGACCTCTGGCGTCTCGAGTGGCCGGAGGTCGTCGATCGCATCAGCGCCTCGCCCCTCGAGGATGGATGGGAGCCGGGCCACCGGGCCGGCTATCACCCCGTCACCGGCTTCCACATCCTCGGCGAAGTGATCCAACGGGTCACCGGACGGGACTTCGCCGACGTGGTGAGCGAGGAGATCCTCGAGCCGCTCGACATGGCCGACTCCTGGATGCAGCTCACCGAGCGGCGCTACGCCGCATATGGCGACCGGATGGGTGTCATGTACGACACCGGGGAGCGGGTGTCGGCAGCCCCGGTCCGGGGGATGGACTCGTGGCGGGGTTTCCGGCGAGCCTCGCCCAGCGGCGGCGGCGTCGGCCCCATGGGTGATCTGGTCAAGCTCGGCGAGATGCTCCTCGGCGGAGGCCAGCGCGAGGGCGAACGAGTGTTGCGATCTTCGACCGTCGAGGCCATGACGGCTCGTCATCGGGCCGGCCAGCACGACGAGACCTTCGGCCACGTCATCGACTGGGGGCTCGGGCTGATGGTCAACTCCAGGACGTACCGGTCGAAGCCCAACAGCTACGGGTACGGCGACCACGCCAGCTCGCGCGCCTTCGGCCATGGCGGCCAGCAGTCGTCACTGCTGTTCGCCGACCCCGTGCACGGGCTGACGGTCGCCCTCTGCTGCAACGGGCGGCCAGGCGAGATCGCCAATCACCTCCGGACCCAACCGGCCGTCACCGCCCTCTACGAGGAATTGGGGCTTCGGGCGTAGATTGGTGTGTGGCCGAAACGCGGACGTATTGGGTCGAGACGCTCGGCTGTCCCAAGAATCAGGTGGATTCCGACAAGCTCGTGGGGACGCTCGAGGCCGACGGCCTGCGAGGAGCAACGTCGCCCGACGAGGCCGATGTCGTCGTCGTCAACACGTGTGCGTTCATCGAGGCGGCCCGCCAGGAGTCGGTCGACACGATCCTCGCCCTGGCTGACGGCCGCCGGCCGGGATCCGAGCTGATCGTCACCGGCTGCATGGCCGAGCGCTACGGCGCCGAGCTGGCCGAAGCACTTCCCGAGGTCGACCGCGTGGCTGGGTTCGGTGTGCCGGTAACTCTTGGCCGCAAGAGCGTGCCGAGCCTCGACCTCCTCAATCTTCCTCGACCACGCTCGCTCCGTCCGTGGGCCTACGTGAAGATTGCCGAGGGGTGCGACCGCAGCTGCGGCTTCTGCGCCATTCCCAGCTTCCGGGGCAAGCAACGTTCGCGAACGGTCGTCGAGATCCTCCGGGAAGTCGACGAACTCGGTGCCGGCGACGCCGTGAAGGAGATCGTCCTCGTCGCCCAGGATCTGGCGTCGTACGGCAAGGACGTTGCTGGTATGGGCGCAGGGTCCATCGTTGGGCTGGTCGAGGCCGTGGCCGCGAGAGTGCCAAGGACGCGACTCCTCTACCTCTATCCATCCGACCTGAGCGACGCGTTGATCGATGTGATCGGCGGCCCCTCCGGAGTGGCCTACTACGACCTCTCGCTGCAGCACGTGTCGAAGCCATTGCTGCGCCGCATGCGGCGCTGGGGCGACGGCCAACGCTTCCTCGACCGGATCGCCGATATCCGTGGGCGTTTCCCCGATGCGGCTTTCCGCTCGAACTTCATCGTGGGCTATCCCGGTGAGACCGAGGACGACCACGACCAGCTCCTCCGCTTCGTCGAAGAAGCGCAACTCGACTGGGTCGGCTTCTTTGCCTACTCCAACGAAGACGGCACCTACGCCGCCGATCTCGACGGCGTCGTCGACGAGGGGTTGATGAAGGAGCGCCTGGTCGAGCTGCACGAGCTGCAGGAAGGCATCACCGCAGCCCGCCGACGGGCTCTCGTCGGCCAACGCATCGACGTGCTCGTCGACGCACCGGGAACCGCCCGCAGCCATCGCGAAACCCCCGAGATCGACGGCATCATCGAGGTTCCCGACACCCTCGAGGTCGGCGAGTTCCATACCGTCGAGGTGTGCGGCGCCTTCGGACCCGACCTCGAAGCAGTTCGCCTCGAAACCGTTTGATGTCGACGACGTCATTCGGTCCCTCGGCGCTGGCGACGCCCGCCAATGCCATCACCTTCGCCCGCCTGCTGCTCACCCCGGTGTGGCTGGCAGTCGTCATCGCGCAGGGCCCGTCATGGCCGTCGTTCACCATCGGGTTCGTCCTTGCGGCAACCGATGGCGTCGATGGCTACATCGCACGGCGCCAGGGAACGACGCGGTCCGGCGCCTTCCTCGACCCGCTCGCAGACAAATTTCTGGTCGTCGGCGGTCTGGTGGCATTGGCGGTGCAGGGTGCGTTCTGGTGGTTGCCGGTGACGATCATCGCCGCCCGCGAAGTGGGCATCAGCCTGTATCGGAGCTGGATGGGAAAGCGGGGCGTCTCCGTGCCGGCGCGCTACTGGGCCAAGGTCAAGACGGTGGTGCAGGAAGTGGCCATCGGGCTGGCCCTGCTGCCACTGACCCATGACGTGCCGATTCTCGCCAAGGCCGTGCTATGGGCCGGAGTGGCGTTGGCCGTCGTCACGGGCGCGCAGTACCTGTTCGACGGCCGGAAGGCGGCCAGTCGTGCGTTGTGAGGAACCAGCTGGCGCACAGAGAGCACCCGCGTGCGCACGGAGATAATCGCCGTCGGAACGGAGTTGCTGCTCGGCCAGATCGTCGACACCAACTCTTCGTGGATGGGCGAGCACCTGGCTCTGGCGGGGATCGACTCTCACTTCCAGACGAAGGTCGGTGACAACCCGGAGCGAATCATCCAAGCCTTGCGCATCGCCTTGTCGCGCAGTGACGCCGTCATCATGTGCGGTGGGCTCGGGCCGACGCAGGACGACATCACCCGCGAGGCGATTGCCGAGGTGATGAACGTCGAACTCGTGCGGCGTCCCGAGATCGGCGAGCGCATCCGGTCGATGTTCGAGGCGCGCGGCCGGGAGATGCCCGAGAACAACCTCCGACAGGCTGACGTCCCCGAAGGCGCGTCGATCATCGAGCAGGTGCGGGGGACCGCTCCCGGGCTCATCTGCCCCGTCGGTCACAAAGTCGTCTACGCCGTCCCCGGTGTGCCGTACGAGATGACCGAGATGATGGAGCGGGCGATCATTCCCGATCTCCAGGCTCGCTCGGGAACCACCTCGACGATCGTCTCGCGAACGATCAAGACCTGGGGCGTCGCCGA
>JBKJLN010000196.1:0-3112 GCA_046596935.1 Acidimicrobiales bacterium | reverse complement strand
GGTTGGCTTGGGCGACCTTGCGCCCCTTGAGTCGGAGCGATCGGACACTGGCCCGGATGGCGCCCTCGGTCGACCCCCATCCGAGAACCAGGGTGGTGGCATCGCCGGACGGATCGTCGACCGCAACCGGAGGAATGTCGGAGGCGATGCCGGCGATCTTGGCTTGGCGGAGCCGCACCATCCGCTCGTGGTTCGCCGGTTCATAGGAGATGTTGCCGGTGACGTCCTCCTTCTCGAGCCCACCGATGCGGTGCTCGAGGCCTGGCGTTCCCGGGATGGCCCACGGACGGGCCAAGGTGCCTGGATCCCGGAGGTACGGAAGGAAGGTGACGCCATCGTCGCCATTGGGCTCGACCGTGAACGGCACGCTGATGTCGGGAAGGTCGGCCACATCAGGGAGACGCCAGGGCTCGGTGCCGTTGGCGAGGTAGCCGTCGCTGAGCAGGATGACCGGCGTGCGGTACTTCAGCGCCAGCCTCGCGGCCTCGATGGCGGCGAAAAAGCAGCCGCTCGGCGTGCTGGCGGCGACGATCGGGAGGGGTGACTCGCCGTGACGACCGTACATGGCCAGGAGAAGGTCGGCCTGCTCGGTCTTCGTCGGTAGACCCGTCGACGGTCCTCCCCGCTGGATGTCGATCAACAGCATGGGCAGTTCCATGCTGATGGCCAGGCCGATGGTCTCGGCCTTGAGGTCGACCCCAGGACCGCTGGTCGTCGTGACGGCGAGGTGGCCGGCGAAAGCGCTGCCGAGGGCGGCGCCGGCGGCGGCGATCTCGTCTTCCGACTGCATCGTGCGCACACCGAAATTCTTGTGCTTCGACAGCTCGTGCAGGATGTCGCTGGCCGGCGTGATCGGGTAGCTGGCCAGGAACACCGGCAGCTTGGCCAGCTGGCCCGCCGCGATGAGGCCCCAGGCCAGGGCAACGTTGCCGCTCATGTTCGTATAAGTGCCCGACTCCAACCGGGCCGGGGCGACCTCGTATTGCGCTGCGAAGAGCTCGGCCGTCTCGCCGAAGTTGTAGCCGGCCCGAAAGGCCAGAAGATTGGCCTCCTTCACGACCGGGGTCTTGGCGAAACGCTCCTCGATCCAGGTGACGGTGGCATCGGTCGGGCGGGTGTACATCCAGCTGATGACGCCAAGCGCGAAGAAGTTCTTCGATCGCTCGGCGTCACGGGGTTTGGCACCCGTGGGCTTGGCCGCCTCGAGGGTGATCGAGGTCATCGGGATCTCGTAGACGGTGTAGCCGGCGAGGGAGCCGTCGGTGAGGGGGTTGGTGGCGTACCCGGCCTTCTGGAGGTTCCGCTCGTCGAAGGCGTCGCTGTTCACCAACAGGGTGCCGCCGGCGCTGAGGTCGTGGAGCTCGCTCTTGAGGGCGGCGGGATTCATGGCCACGAGCACGCTCGGGTTGTCGCCGGGCGTGAGGATGTCGTGGTCGGAGATGTGGACCTGGAAGGCCGACACCCCGGCCAGGGTGCCGGCGGGTGCCCGAATCTCGGCCGGGAAGTTGGGCAAGGTCGCCAGGTCGTTCCCGAAGAGGGCGCTCGACGCCGTGAACCGGTCGCCGGTCAGCTGCATGCCGTCGCCGGAGTCCCCGGCGAACCGGATGACCACCCGTTCGATCGACTGGCCCCCGCCCGTTCGCTCGTCCTCCACCGTTTCGGACACGTTCCCCTGTCCTTTCCGGCGCCTTCGACGTTCTGGGCGGACGAGCCAGTCCATACGACCGACGGATGCACCAGAAGCCGGACGACGCCGTTGTCGTCCTGCTCGTGAGGCGAACGTTACTTCCGCATGGACCTCAGGCGATGGACGCTGCGTAGATGCTGGCGATGGCTTCGTCGAGGGCGCCGTCGAACTCGTCTTCGCTCTGAACGGCCGAAAGGCTCTCCGTCAGCGCCCGGGAAAAGCTGGCGATGACGCCGGGGTTCCGGGACAACTTGTCGTTGGCCTCGTCTCGTGGGTACCCGCCGGAGAGAGCGACGACCCGCAGGACCCGCGGGTGATCGACCAACTCCCGATAGAAGCCGTCGTCGTCGGGCAGCGTCAGCTTCAGCATCACGTACTGGTCACCGCCCAGATCGTCGAGCCGGGCCGTGATCGCCTTCTTCAATGAAGCCTCGGCCGCCGCTTTGTCGGTGCTGTGGATGTCGACCTCGGGTTCGATGATCGGCACCAATCCGGCGGCGAGGATCTGGGCGCCGATCTCGAACTGCTGGTCGACGACCGCATGCACGCCGGAACCATCGTTCTTGATGACCGACCGCATCTTGGTGCCGAAGACGCCCTTGCCGACCGCCCGTTCGAGCAGGCCGTCGAGGTCAGGCATGGCCTTCATCACCTGGGCACCGTCGGCCTCGTCGGCCAGGCCCTTGTCGACCTTGAGGAAGGGCACGACCTGTTTGACCGACCAGAGGTAGTCGGCGGTGTCTCGGCCATCGATCTGGCGGTCCATGGTGTTCTCGAAGAGGATGGCGCCGAGGACGCGCGCCCCGGTGAAACTCGGGCTGGTGATGATGCGGCTGCGCATCTCGTGCATCCGGGTGTACATCTCTTCGTCGTTCGAATAGGCGTCGCTCCCCACCCCGTAGAGCTGGAGCGCCTTGGGGGTACTGCCACCGCTCTGATCGAGGGCGGCGATGAAACCCTTACCGGTACGGACCTTCTCGAACTGCTCCGTGTTCATGGCCGTCAGGCTATCGACGTCACCGCCGAGCCCGCATCGTCGAAGGAAGCGCCGCCGTCACCTGCGCGGCGGCATCGGAGAGTGCAGCTTCCACCTTCTTGGCCGATCGGACGGGCACGACGGCGTGGGCCACGACTTCGGTCCGGCTCTGCGTCAACCCCCCCGTACGGAAGAACCGGCGGGCCACGTGGCCGACGACCACGACCTCGTCACCGACGTCGAGGGATGCCGCCGCCGGGGGCGGATCGTGCCAGACAACCGGCACGGAGTCGGCCCGGTCGGTACCTTCGCGCCGCACGGTGAGGTCGAGGCCCACGACGCGGACGCCGGTCGCCGGCAGCACCCGCTCTTCGGCGGGTCGGGAGAGACAACCACGGACAACGGTGACATTCAGCATTGCGATATCGAGCATTTCGGACACACTTCCT
>JBKJLN010000408.1:0-2865 GCA_046596935.1 Acidimicrobiales bacterium | reverse complement strand
CAGCAGCACTGGGACAGCGATGATCCCGAGACCTCTGATCACTTCGCGGCCCGAACCCCATCTGGTCAGTGCGCACGGCAGCAGCAGCAAGAACACCGACGTGTCGAGACCGTCCCATGCGATGTCGCGGACGAGGCTGAAGAGCTCGGCGATGCTCACTGCGCCGAAGCCGATCGCCACCATGACAAGTGGGTGGATGCGCCGCCAGGGCAAGGTGCCGGCCAGTGCCACGGTCAACGCAAGGGAAAAGGGCCGCCAGACGAGGTCAGTTCGGAGCGCGGTTTCGACCAAGGCGCCCACGACGACGACCGCGACGAGGACCCAGTCTCTTGCCGCCGGACCAGACGGGTCGGGGGCGCGGGGTTCCCTCCACAAGGAGCGGACGGCGTCGATCATGTCGAGGTCAGCGTACGGACCTGCGACCCGCAGCGGATCGGCCGAAAGAACGATCCAGTCGCCAGCCGATCGGCTGGTGTCGGAATGGCCGGACGCCCGATGTGCTCGCCGGCCGCCGGCCCCAGGATCAGTGGCATGAAGGAATTGACGATCGCCCGCCGCCCACCGCGACCCACAGGCATCCAATCCCCCGAGCACCAGTCCCCGGCCCGCGACGCGTTCCTCGGTCGGGTCGGCGGCTGGTGCTTCGATCACCGACGGGCCGCCGTCGGCCTGTGGATCCTGACCCTGATCTTGGTGCTCGGATCGGCCGGCACGGTGGGCCCGTCCTTCGGTGGCGGCTCCGCCGTCCCGAGATCAGACAGCGCCAAGGGTTTCGCCGTGCTCGAGGAACACTTCCCTCAACTCGGAACGGGTGGGCAGTCCGGCACCATCGTGTTCCGCGCCGACCAGGGCGTCGACGACCCGGAGGTGGTCGCCGCCATGGAGAAGCTGTTCGCCACCGTTGGCGCCGGTTTCCCCGATGCGACCGGTGTGCCCCGAGCGCCGGGCGCCACCGTGGCCTCACCGTACGCCGAGGGGGGTCGGAGTCAGATCGCCAATGCGGGTCCACTGTCGCAGCACCTCGCCTACGCCCAGGTGAGCCTGGCCGCCGATGTCGACGACACCGAGTCAGGCCTCATCGGCGATCTCATCGCTTTGCACAAGCCGAGGATCAAGGGTCTCGAAGTGCTGGCTGGCGGCCAGTACCTGGCGTCGGTCGAACCGCCGAAGACCGAGTTGATCGGCATCGCGTTCGCCGTGGTGGTGCTCATGCTGGCGTTTGGGTCGGTGCTGGCCATGGGTCTTCCCATCGCCGTCGCAGTCGGCGGAGTCGCCGCCGGAATGGGCTCGATCGTGCTTCTCAGCCACGTGGTGACGATGCCCGAGGACACGATGTTCCTCGGAATGATGATCGGACTCGGTGTGGGCATCGACTACGCGCTGTTCGTCGTGACCCGCTACCGGGAGGCCGTTCACACCGGACACCCACCGCGTGACGCCACCGTGATGGCGATGGCCACCGCCGGCCGAGCGGTGGTGTTCGCCGGCACGACGGTCGTGATCTCGATGCTCGGACTTCTGCTCGTCGGCCTCGGGTGGCTGTCAGGAATGGGAGTGGGCGTGTCGGCCACGGTGCTGGCCACAATGCTGACGTCGATCACGTTGCTGCCTGCGCTGCTCGGTCTCACCCACCGCCGTCTCGAGCTCACGCGCTGGCGAGGCCTTATCGGGGCCGGGTTGGTGGCCGTCGCCATCTTCGGCCTGGGCATCGGTTCCGGCTCGCTGGCCGGCGCCGGCGCGTCGCTGGCCGTGCTCGCCCTCCTGGCCAGCATCTTCGTGCCCCGCCTGCGTCGGCAGGTGCCTCCCCGCCGGCCGCAGCTCGTCGAAGCATCGTTGGCCCACCGGTGGAGTCGCACGATCCAGCGCCGGCCGTGGGCGTGGTTGGCGGCCACATCGTTGATCCTGCTGACCCTGGCGACCCCGACTCTCGGCTTGCGTCTCGGCTGGACCGACGAGGGAAATTTTCCCGAGGCCACCGACACCCGCAAGGCGTACGACCTCTTGGCCCAGGGCTTCGGCAAGGGTTTCAACGGCCCGTTCCTGATCACCGCCAGCGCATCTGGCCGGGCCTTGGCCGACATCCAGGCCGAGGTCGTGGGACTGCACGACCGGCTGACGGCCACCGCTGGGGTTGCGACCGTGACGCCACCCGTTCCCGACAACCCGGCTGCACCCCGCGCGTACCTCATGACCCTCATCCCCTCAACCGCGCCGCAGGACGAGGCGACCACCGATCTGGTCCGGGCGCTACGGGAAACCACGATCCCCGCAGCCGTCCACGCATCCGGACTCGACGTGCACGTCACCGGCAGCGCGGCGACCAACATCGACGTCAGCGACTACCTCGGCGACCGGATGCCGCAGTTCTTCGCTGCCGTCCTCGGCATTTCGTTCCTGATGCTGATGATGGTGTTCCGGTCGATCCTCGTCCCGCTCAAGGCCGTCGTCATGAACCTGCTGTCCATCGCCGCCACCTATGGAATCGTCGTCGCGGTGTTCCAGTGGGGCTGGGGCGGTTCGCTTCTCGGCATCGAGGCAGGACCGATCAACCCGTTCATTCCGCTCATGCTGTTCGCCATCGTCTTCGGTCTGTCCATGGACTACGAGGTCTTCATGCTCACCCGCATCCGAGAGGAGTATGACCGCACCGGAGACGCCAGAACCTCGGTCGCCGACGGCCTCGCCTCCACCGCCCGGGTGATCACCGCAGCGGCTGCGATCATGGTCGTCGTCTTCGGGTCGTTCCTGTTCGAGGAGATCCGGGAGATCAAGTTGTTTGGGCTGGGTCTCGGCCTCGCGGTCCTCATCGACGCCACCCTGGTCCGCATGATCCTGGTGCCGGCCACGATGGCGCTGCTCGGCGAT
>JBKJLN010000387.1:0-2604 GCA_046596935.1 Acidimicrobiales bacterium | reverse complement strand
CGACCCTTCTCTCCCACTACCTGGCCGGTTTGTTCGTCTCGAACTTCCTGCCGACGACCATCGGCGGCGACGTCCTCCGGGTGAGCCGACTCTCGGCCAGCAACGGCGAGTCACCTCGATCGTTCGCCTCGGTCGTTCTGGAACGGTTGACCGGATGGCTCGTTCTCCCCGTGATCTCGCTCGTCACGCTGGCCATCAACCCCGGCCTGTTGCGTCCGCCGGTCGATCAGGTCAGCCACCTCGTCGTCATCATCTCGCTCGTTACCCTCTCGCTGCTGCTGGTGGTGCTCGTCGGCGCATCCAGCCCGTGGGTCGGGCGACGTCTCCAGACCCAGGCGGGTTGGCTCCGCTTCGTCAACGCCATCCACCTCGGCCTCGCCCGATTCCGCAAGTCCCCCGGCATGGCCTTCGAGGTGTTGGTTGTCGGTTTCGCCTACCAATTGGCCGTCGTCTTCGCCGCCTTCCTGGCCGCAAAGGCGCTCGGCCTGCCCGTGAGTTGGACGGCGGTGCTCGCCTTCATGCCCGCCGTCGCCATCGTCCAGGTGCTGCCGGCGCCGACCATCGGTGGCCTCGGGGTGCGGGAGGGCGCGTTCGTGCTCTTCCTCCACCCCCTCGGCGTCAGCGCCGACCAAGCCATCACCCTCGGCCTGCTCGTCTACGGCATCAACCTCGTCACCAGCCTGCTCGGCGCCCCCTCCTTCGCCGTCGGCAACCGCACCGTTCCTTCGGTTCACTCCGCATAACAGCCGCTCCGTTCACGTGCCGGCTGCTCGCTGGCGCTCCCGACGCCGGCCCCTCCGGAGATCGCTTCGGCGGTCCCTTCTGGCGGCCGCAAGGTGCCAGGAAGCGACAGTCTGCGACCAGAAGGGTCCAGAGAACGGACGCTACGCTCGAGCGGGTGGCGACCAGGGTCGAGGCAGGGGCGACGACGCCGGTTCGGGGTCGGCTGCGCTGGTGGCGGGAGGTGCTCTACGTCCTCGCCTTCTACTGCGTCTACAGCTTCGTGCGCAACGCCGGCACCGGGGCCGACAACGTCACCCAGGCCTTCCACCACGCCCGCCAGATCATCCGCCTCGAGCGCTTCGTCGGGCTCTACCACGAGGAGACCATCCAGGAGCTGTTCCTCTCCCAGCGGTGGTTCATCCGACTCTGGAACATTTACTACGGCAGCTTCCACTTCATCGTCACCGCCGGAGCGCTCGTGTGGTGCTTCCGGCGGCGGCCCGATCGCTACCCGAGGTGGCGCAACACGCTGGCGCTGACCACCGCGCTGGCTCTGATCGGGTTCGCCTTCTATCCGTTGATGCCGCCCCGGCTCTTGCCGTCGAGCTACGGCTTCGTCGACACGCTGGCCCGGGTCGGCGGTCTGTGGTCGTTCGACTCGGGCACCATGAAGGCGGTGTCGAATCAGTATGCGGCGATGCCGAGCCTGCACTTCGGTTGGTCGAGTTGGTCGGCGTTCGTGCTGTGGCCGGCGGCTGCCGACCGGACCTGGGCCAAGGTGCTACTGGTCGCCTATCCGCTGGCCACCCTCTTCGCCATCATCGTGACGGCGAACCATTTCTGGCTCGACGCCGTGGGCGGGGCGCTCGTCCTAGGCGTCGGCTACCTGGTGGCGTCCGCCCTGACCGCTCGCCGTCAGAACGTCGCGTAGCCGCCGTCGATCACGAAGGAGTCGCCGGTGTGGTACTTCGACGCCGACGATGCGAGGTAGACGGCGATGCCGCCGAAATCCTCCGGCTCACCCCAACGCCGCTGCGGGATCCGGGGCATCACGTTGTTGGCGAACTTCTCCCACCCGAAAGCGCCTTCGGTCATCGCCGTCTCGATCCATCCCGGGACGATGGAGTTGGCTCGAATGCCGTAGCGGGCCAACTCGACCGCCAGGCCCTTCGTCATGGAGATGACCGCTCCCTTGGATGATGCGTACGCCTGGTTGCGGGCTGCGCCCTCGATGGCCGACAGCGAGGATGTGACGGCCAGCGAACCACCTGCACCCCGCTCCTTCATGTGCTTGACCGCGGCCCGGTAGGTGAGCATCACCCCATCGAGGTTCACCCGGGTGACCCGTTGCCACGATTCGAGCGTGAACTCCTCGAAGGACGGGGCGCCTCCTCCGATGCCGGCATTGGCGAAGCACGAATCGACCTTGCCGAGAGCCTCGAGCGTCTCGGCGAACGCCGCCTCGACCTGAGCCTCGTCGCCGACGTCACAACGGACGGCCACGGTCTTGGTGCCAAAGGCGGCGAGCTGCCCCTGGGCTGCGGCGTTCTTGTCGGCGTTGGTGCCCCAGACAGCGACGTCAGCGCCCGCCTGGGCCAGCGCCACGGCCATGCCGAGGCCGATGCCGCTGTTGCCGCCGGTGACGAGGGCGCCGTGTCCGGTCAGATCGAAGGGTGCGTAAGCCATGGCGGGTGAAGTTAGCGGTGCGCCATCATCGCGACCATGAACACGGAAGATGTGCTGGCCTTGGCCGACCGCAACATGGTCGAGTGCTGGACGCAGCTGACCGAGAAGGCCGGCGGCGAGAAAGCCGAGACGGACGAGTTGCTGCTGCTCTCGACCGGCTTGCCCATCGCCATGTTCAATGTCGCCTTCGTCATC
>JBKJLN010000289.1:0-3597 GCA_046596935.1 Acidimicrobiales bacterium | reverse complement strand
CGTCAACGAAGGCCTGGCCCGATGGACCTACGAGGGCCGCACCGGGTACGGAATCAGCGAATACCTGCATCAGCTCGGCCCTGACAGCCTCCCAGTCGTGCCGATCGAGTAGCGACGCCGCCCGCTACCGCTTCGCCTGGCTTCTGCGCGGCAAGAAGCGTTGGAGCTTTCCGGTTGCGAGCCGCTCGATCGATGACACGAGCTCGACGGTGACGGTTGGCTGAGGGAGGCCGAGCGCACGGAGCTTTTGCTCGACCTCGCGCTCGAGGAAGGAAGGCTCGAGATCGGTTGCGACGACCTGAATGTGCGCGCCCCGGTCGGTCTGGCGAACCTGATATTCGGAGATTCCGGGGCGCCCGAGTGCAGACCGGAAGACATGCGGGTGCACGACGATGGTGTCGTCGAAGACGAAGACGTCATCGATCCTGCCGAGCGGGTCAGCGATTCGAGCCATTACCGATCCGCACGCGCAGGTTCCATCGACGACCGTGAGCTCGTCCGAGACCTCGTATCTGATCAAGGGGAGCAGCGGGTTGTAGAGATTTGTGATCAGCACGCCGCCTGGGACTCCGCCACCGCCAGGGCGTTGCCCACCCCAGTCGATGGGCTCGACGATGCACAGGTCGTCGGGGAGATGCATCGAGTGCCCGCAGGCGCCCGTGAACACGCCCTCCGACATGCCGTAGCCGTTCGCCACCGGCACGGCCCAGGTCTGCTCGATCACGGCGCGGGCCTCTGGTAGGAGGGGCTCGGAGATCGCCACGACCCGTCTGGGCGCGATGCGGAGGCGTCCTGCGTCTGCCTCCCGAGCGATGGTCGCAAGGAACGAGCTGTAGCCCATCAGAATCGTCGGCTTCAGCTCGTTCAAGCGCGCCACGACGACCTCGATCGGCTGGTCGACAGGTACGGCGTGACGGGGGTTGTCGTCGTTCGAGGAGGTCCGACCCAGTGCCGCAGACATGTGCGACCCGCCCGATGCGCCGAGTACCGCCGTCACTCTGGCAACGCCGGCAAGCAGTGGATCACTGTTCCAGTCGCGCTGTTGGAACCGAACGATCGAGGCGTAGCACGTCGCCCAGGCATCCCAGCCGTAGACGAAGACGCCTCGACGACCGCTCGAACCACCAGAAGCGATGACCCGGTACTGGTCGAACAGGTAGCCGCCGGCGCCGCTCCCGTCGAGGAAGGCTTCGCACATGGCGAGTGTGACTCGCGAGTCGGTGACGATCTCGTCGAAGTTGTCCATCAGATCTGACTTCGTCATCGTCGGAAGCTGCGCGATGTCGGCCTCCGTCAACGAGTCGACGTCGATCCGTGCCAGCCGTCGGCGATGCCAGGGCGAGCGCTCGGCGGCCGTCGCAACGAGCAGGCGAAGAGCTCGGATTCGCTCCTCGCGCAGGCGGTGCGCGGGCCAGTCGAGGCGTGCGGCCAGCTCCGGCGCGAGTTCGCGAAACCGGGCCAGATGACTGTGGATTGTCGGCCCACCCACACCACTGTCAGCCGACATCCTCCGATCCTCCCACTCGGGGGCATCGTCGTGACGCGGGCGAAAGGGTCGACGCTCGCCACGTTCCCAATGCCCTCCGGTAGCGCGTTTGCCACTATGTCCGGCATGACCGATACCCCCGACTGGGCGCGGCCCGTCGTCCACTGGGACCTGCAAGCACGCGACCCGGAGGCCCAACGGGCGTTCTACGCCGAACTCTGCAACTGGGAGATCGGCGAGGGCTTCATCATGGAGATCCCGCCGGGCATCGGCGGCCCGCTTCCCGGGCCGGGCGGGCACATCATCGCGGGGGAGCCGCCGGGTTTCGCCATCTACATCCAGGTGCGGAACCTCAGTGCATCGCTCGCTCGGGCCACCGAGCTCGGAGCGAACGCAGTTGGGGAGCCCTTCGACGTGCCGGGCGGGCCGACGATCGCGCCGATCGTCGATCCGGAAGGGAACCGCGTCGTACTGGTGCAACAGTGACAGCCATGATCGAGACGACGCTCACGGAACTGGCCGACGGGTTGCGCTTTCCCGAGGGCCCGGTCGTTCTGCCGGATGGTGATCTGTTGGTGTGCGAGCTGCGGTCGGGAGATCTCCGCAAGGTGCCGGCGAGCGGGGGCGCGGCTGAGGTCGTCGCCGAATGTGGTGGAAGCGCCAACGGCGCCGCCATCGGTCCTGACGGAGCCATCTACGTGTGCAACAGCGGAGGGTGGCGGTGGACCGACCTCGGTCCGATGATGCTTCCAGGCGATCACCTGGGCACGCAGGCCGAGGACTACATCGGTGGTCGCATCCAGCGCGTCGATCTGGCGAGTGGCACGGTGACCGATCTCTATGTCGAGTGTGACGGGAATGCGTTGCGGGCCCCGAACGACCTGGTGTTCGATGCGACGGGAGGGTTCTGGTTCACCGACCACGGCCACATGCGGCCCCGCGTCCGAGACCGCGGCGGCGTGTACTACGCCATGGCCGACGGCTCGGGCATCCGCGAGATGATCTTTCCGATCGACTCGCCCAACGGCGTCGGCCTCGCGCCTGATGGATCGATGGTGTACGTGGCCGAGACCCACACCGGTCGCGTGTTCTCCTGGCCCCTCGCCGGTCCCGGCGAACTCGCCAACCCGTCGCCGCCCTTCGGGAACGGCGGGACGCTCTTGCACGGAGCGCCCGGCAACCAACTCTTCGATTCCCTGGCGGTCGATGGCGAGGGGTACGTCTGCGTCGCCACGATCGGCAACGGAGGCATCACCGTGATCTCGCCGGACGGACTGTCGGTGCAGCATGCCGCCCTCCCCGATGCGTTGACCACCAACATCTGTTTCGGGGGACCCGATCTGCGGACGGCCTACGTGACGCTGTCGGCCACCGGCAAGCTCGTGTCGTTCGAGTGGCCGCGCGCCGGATTGCCGCTCGCCTTCTGACATGGACGTTGTCGTCCGTGCCGCTGAGGTCGAGGATGCCGACGACATCGGGCGAGTCCACGTCCTCGCTTGGCAGGAGGGCTACCGGGGTCAGCTGCCAGACGACTATCTCGACCAACTCTCGGTGACCGATCGCCAGGAAGTGTGGCGCCGTCGGTTCGAAGAGGGGACGGTCGAGTGCACCATGTTCGTGGCCGAGGATCCGGTCGACGGGCACGTCTGCGGCTGGGTCGGCGTCGGGCATCTCCGGCCCGAAGGCGCCTCCGATCTCGGCCCGGGGACGGGCCAGCTCTGGGCGCTCAACCTCGAACCGGCGGCGTGGGGCCGAGGAATTGCCACTGCCCTCATGGCCGGTGCCGTCGAGGAACTCGTCCGCATGGGATACGACGCCGCCGTGCTCTGGGTGCTGCACACGAATAGACGCGCCCGCCGCTTCTACGAGCGCGAGGGCTGGGTCGACCAAGGCGTCGAGATGGTCGATCCCCACGACGGTCTGGCGTTGCGCGAACGGCGGTATGGACGGACGCTCAGCGGCGTCGCGTCAGAATGACGTAGATGCCGACGACGGGGTACACGACGAGGCTCGCGGGACTAGCCGATGGAACCTTCCTACGCGAGATGCTCTACGAGGCGGCGGCGCCTCCAGGCAAGGACCGTCCGTCGGCCGCACAGCTCCTCGCCAGC
>JBKJLN010000249.1:0-3002 GCA_046596935.1 Acidimicrobiales bacterium | reverse complement strand
TGTGATGCAGGAGTCGGGATTCCTCCTGGGCGAGGACCAGGACTCGTCGTGCTCGGTCGGTGAAACGGTCGAACAAGTGCCGTCTCCTTTCGACATGAATATTCGGCGGTCAAGTCCGTCCCACCTGCAATCGACACGATCGTCATAGGCCGGCTGTCCCCGATGCCGAGCGGCCGACGATGCGTATCACCGCTCTGTTCGCCGCCTGCCGAACCCTTGCGACCGGGTCCGCCTCAAGCACAGCGACATCGTCAAAGAGCTCCTCTACGGCGTAGCGGGAGATGACCTTGCAGATCATCTCCCGTACTCGCCACGACTCGTCCTCGAGCCCATCCCGTAGAGCACGAGTGGTCCCTGGACCCGCCCACAGGAGCCCCCGCGCCGCCCAAACTCGTAACCAGTACGACTGGCGCTCTGGAACACCTGCGGCAACGAGCCGAGCTGCCGGCGAACCGCCGAGTGTCAGCACGAACTCGACGTCCTCTACGTCGCCACCGAGCATTGCGAGGCAGCGTCGGACAACCTCGTCTTGGCCAAGGCGCCGGCACGCGCCGCTCACTCGCAGCCTTGGTGACGAATCCCGCACTCCTCCAGATTGGCGGATCCGCGTTGCGAGCCGAACGGCACACCTCGCCGCTATGCCATCGGATACTTGTTGGCCGCCCGATTCCGCTCCAGGTCGATGGCAGCCTCCGCACGAAGACGGTCGGTCGGATGCACAAAGCCACGTAGACCTGAACCTCGTCGCGCAGACCTGACGACCGACACGACGAAGAGAACGAGCACCACGAGGGCGATGAGGCCCAGCGTCGCGAAGACCCATTGGGAATCGCTCATAGGCATCTCCTGACTCCCCCGAGTGTGGCAGAAGCCTTGGCCGAATCGGCGTGGGCCGGTATAAGGACTGTTCCTTGACAATCTAAGGACTAATCCTTACAGTGAGGAGCGTGCATCCGGCTGCCATTGCGATGATCGATGCCGCGGAACGCCTCGCGGCGGAGCGCGGCCTCGCCGGGCTCACCGTCCAGGCGGTGCAGGAGGTGGCAGGCCAGCGCAACAAGTCAGCCGTGCAGTACCACTTCGGTGGCCGCCAAGGCCTGGTGAACGCGCTGCTGGCCACGCGCATGGCGTCCGCAAGCGAGAGACGGCTGTCGATGCTCCTCGGCCTACCTGAGTCACCGTCGGCCCGCGAGCTGGTCGAGGTGCTCATCGTGCCGCTGGTCGAGTCGGTTCTGGCCCGAGACCCGAGCTACTGGGCCCGCTTCCTGATCCAGGCCATCGGCGACCCCGCCACGGGGCTCGCCGCGCTTGGCGCCGTCGACGACCAGGCCCTCAAGGTCGCGCTGTCGCGGCTCGATGCGCACCTCGTGCACCTCCCGGAGCCCGTGCGCACGCTCCGGGTCCAGTCAATCTTCGGGTACGCGTGCGTCGTCCTCGCGGCTTACGAGGTCGGTGCCCTTCCGGCCGAGCTCACCGGCGACGCCCTCGTGAGCGAAGTCGTCGACGCCTGCTGCGGCCTCGTCGACGCCCCGGCGTCCGTTCCCTCGCTCCGCTAGCCCGCCACCACTACCTCAAAAGGACAGACCCATGCAGACGCTCCAGGCAATGACCGCCACCCCACACGCAGGCGCTGGTATCGAGATACACGGCGTCGACATTCGTACCGCTGACGATGCCCTGTTCGCCGAGATCCGTTCCCTCTTCCACCAGCATGGCTTGGTCTTCCTCCGCGGACAGCACCTGTCCGAGGCCGACCACATCGCCCTGGCTCAGCGGCTCGGCACCATCAACCTGAACCGGTTCTTCATCAAGCACCCCGACCACCCCGAGATCGCCATGGTCGCCAAAGACGCCGACCAGCGCCTCAACGTCGGCGGCTTCTGGCACACCGACCACAGCTACGACGACGAGCCCGCGCTCGGTTCGATCCTCGTTGCGCGCGAGCTGCCACCGAAGGGCGGCGACACACAGTTCCTCAGCACCTATGACGCCTTCGATGCGCTGCCTGGCTGGCTCCAGAACCGCCTCCGGGACATGCGAGCCGTCCACTCGGCCAAGCACGCCTTCGGCACCACTGCGTCTCGAATCCGCGAGTGGATCGACCCGAAGGCCCAGACCGAGAACACCGACGAGGCCGACGCGCTCGCATCGGTCAGCCACCCCGCCGTCATCCGTCACCCGCTGTCCGGTCGCGAGGCCCTCTTCATCAACCCGAGCTTCACGATCCGGTTCGAGGGCTGGTCGACCGTGCGCTCGGCGCCCGTGCTCGCCGGGATCTACGCCCACGTCCTCCGGTCCGTCGGCGTTGCGACCTTCCGGTGGGAGCCGGGCTCGGTGGCGATTTGGGACAACCGAGCGACCTGGCACAACGCCAAGAATGACTACCGCGGGCACCGCCGAGAGATGCATCGCATCACGCTCGACGGCTGCTCGCTCGATGCGGCCTGAGCGGCACGCCCCACACCGGCTCGGCCGCCACACCCGAGGGCGTCGATCGGCGCGTCGCGTGCGCGCTGCAGTGAAGGTCAGGCCGCTCCGATTGCTACATATGCCGGTAATCCACTTGGGCTTTCGCGAGCATGCCGGAGGGCTGCTTTCGAGAGTTGAGGAGGTCGGCAGATGACATGGATGCCGTGTGTTGTTCGCGCTGCGGATGTGGGCGGCCGGCCGGTGATGCGGTTGGGTCATCCGCAGCTGGACCGTTACTTGGAGTTCGTTGCCGCTCGAGCTCGGCCGAACACGGTGTTGGCCGCGGGCTACGACCTGAAGGTGTTCTTCTCGATCGTCGAGAAGGACCCGTCGGAAGTGACGACGAGCGACGTGTTGGATTTCATCACCGTCCAGCGCGGCGACCGTCGCGTGGTGCGCCTCGACGACGGCGAGTCGGGGTTGTCGGCCCGGACGATCCAGCGTCGCCTGTCGTCGGTGTCGGGGTTGTTCGGCTTCTTGGTCGCGTGCGGCGAGGTCGACGCCAACCCGGTGCCGCGGGGCTTGTCGAACCG
>JBKJLN010000232.1:0-22973 GCA_046596935.1 Acidimicrobiales bacterium | reverse complement strand
TCCTTAGAGCGCACCGCGCGACCTGCAGGGATTGGGTTTCCAACCGGCCCCACGGGAGCTTTTTGATGGAAAAGCGCTGTTCAACGCCTGTTTTTGAGGCCGTCCAAGTGTTCCGAGATCACCTCGACAATCGCGGATCCCGCGAAAATCCCGCGGAGTTCACGCGCAATGGCGGCCACTGGGCGGCTCTGACGGGTCGACTCACGCGGTGAGGAGGTGAGCGCGGGACAAGGCTTCGACGTACTCGCGTGGGTCACCCGGAAGGATGTCGAGGCGGACCTTCGTCCCGCCCGGCCCGTCGGTGATGGACACCACCCTTGCAAGCATTGGGTCTTGATCGTCGGCTGCGAAGACGATGGCGCCGACGATGATGACGGACGGATCACGCGCCTCGTCGAGGAAGGCCCAGACGTAGCCCGTCTCGTCCTCCTGTTGGACGTCGCACGGAATGTCGATCTCGATCTTCTGCTGACTCGAGCCCATGGTCGTCACCTCCTCGGGCGTCGGTGCGGGTTGGGTGCACCGCGGCCGAACACGGCTAACAGCGTACTTGCGTGTTCGGGCGACGCCTCCGGTAGTACGACGTCGTAGTGGGGCGGCCGGTGGGTAGCCAACAGCTCGAAGCCGGCTTGCCCGCGTCGTGCACTTGTCCTTCGTACCAGCATGTGCCGCTCCGAAGTGTCGCTGGGTGCTGGGATGGCGGGGCGTTGGGTTACGTTGCGTTCGTGGGCTACCCGGAGAAGCCGAAGCAGGTCCCGGGCCTTGTACATCGAGCGGCCGTCGGCTGTTCGGTGGCTCACCTGCGTCGGCAGACGACGACCTAGACGACGCAACCCTTCGCCATGGAGCGGCGTGGCTCGGCGAAGCGGGCATTGAACTGGGGCTGCTCGGGGTTGCGTGGGCTGCGATTGTCTTCGTGGCGAAGCGGATCAGCCGACGGTCTTAGGAGGACGCCGAAGTGCCGCTCTGCGCTCGGACGTGCGTGGCCCACCGTAGGGTCCCGCGTGCCTGAGCGTGCACCGTGAGATGCGCCTGTCAGCCCGGATCGACTTGTGGCAACTTTGAGGGGCTGCTGAGCGGAGGGAACGAACGATGGCGTTACGCGACAGACAGGGTGTCACTGAGTCGGAGGTGCTAGCTGAACGCGTGTCGGCACTGTCGGCGGTCGTGGCTCGTGATCGTGCTTCCTTTGACGTTGACCGCCACCTCCCCGATGAGCTGTTCTCGGAACTGGCTTCGTTGGGCTTGTTTCGGCTGTTCTTGCCGAAGGCGTTGGGCGGGATGGAGCTCTCCGCTCTCGGATTCATGGAAGTGGTCGAGGCGGCGGCCGCGCTTGACGGCACGGTCGGGTGGCTCGTCGGCAACGGTGGTGGGATGTCGCGAGTCGGCGCGTTCCTGCCGGCGGAGACCGCAGAGGAGATGTTCGCTGACCCAGAGGCGTTCATCGTCTCGGCCACGGGCGCCATGGGCCGGGCCGCTCGTGTCGACGGGGGCTATCGAGTAACAGGCAGGTGGCCGTTCGGCAGCGGGGCTCGGCATGGCACGTGGTTCACCCCGGTGTGCAGCGTCGAACGTGACGGGCAAGTGACAGACGAAGTCATCTTTGTTTCCGCCCCGCGTGCGGATGTCGTGATCCACGACAACTGGCACGTGTCGGGGCTGCGCGCAACCGGAAGCGTCGACTTCGAGTTGCAAGACGTCATGATCGAGGACCGATTCGTTCATGCTTTCCAGCCGGCACCAACCCAACCGGGAACGCTGTACGAGCTCCCGACCGGATCCATTTTTACCTGGACCGTCGCGACGGTGCCCCTCGGCATCGCGAACGGCGCGATCGACGCGTTCGCCTGCATCGCGTCTTCCACGAAGCGCCGGGGCGACAGCGTGCCGCTCGCTGAACGGGAGATCGTGCAGTCGCAGCTGGGTCGGGTCGTCGCTGGCGTTTCCGCGCACCGAGCGTATCTCCGGCACACCATGTCCGAACTCCTCGGCGCAGTTGAGTTGGACGGTGATCTCGAGCGTGCGCGCGTCGAGTTTCGCCTTGCTTGCACGTCGGCGAGTCAGGCTTCGCTAGCTGCGATCGGTGTCCTCACCGAGATGGCGGGCGCAGTCTCGATCTCACAGGCATGTCCTCTCGAACGGTTCGAGCGAGACGCTCGCGCGGCAGCCAAGCACATCGCGATGACCCCCTCCGCTTACATCGACGGCGGCAAGTGGCTCCTCGCTCAGCACGTGTCGGCCTAGCGGACGAGCGCCGAAGTGTAGATATGCCGGTGATCCATCAAGCATCTCGTAGTTCGTCAGTGGGACGGGAACGGCTCGACCGCTTGGCCGTCCCGGGTGGCTCGAAGCCCCCGAAGGGATATACGCCGTACGTCACGGCGACGAGCATTCGGGCATCGACAGCAAGCGCTGCTCTACCAGCCAGCCGTCGACAGCGCGCCGACAGAAAGCGCCCGTGGAACGCTGATCTCAGCTCGGCTAGAGACGCCAGTACCCTCGCACCGCATGGACGACGAGACGCCTCCGGTGGTACCTCTCTCCGCCGCAGAACCTGAAGGCGCCCGGCGCCCCATCGCAATGACCGCCGGGGTCATCGCCGCGCTAATGCTCGTCGCCGGGATCGCAGCGGTGGCCGCCGCGCGCCGTCCTGAGCGGTCGGTCGAGCTCGGCGCCCAAGCAGCACCGACGACCACCACGTCGTCAACCACTACGAGCACGATCACCACACCGACGACGCCGACGACATCGACCTCACTCACTCTGCCGACCTCGAGCGTGCCGTCCCTCCCGGTGACGCTCCCGCGCACGGTCGTCACGCTCCCGCTCCCGACGGTGCCGACACCCACGACCCCCGTGACCCGCGTCCAGGGCGCGAACTCGTGTGGGCGTGCGGATGCCAACGGCGAGCGGGCCGTGCACTACGGCGCCGTGGCGCCCACCGGTCGCATCATCGCGACGCTCACCGAGGGCGACATCGCCTTGAGCGACGACCTCGGTGCGACCTGGACGTTCCACTGCAATGCGATGCGAAGCGACAGCGGTCAGGCTCCGTACGTAGGCAGGATGACCGCCCTCGCCAGCGGCGTGGTCTGGGCCGAGTTGATGGCAACGGCCTCAGAGCGTCCTTTCGTGCGGTCGCTCGATGGCGGCCAGACGTGGACGAGCGTCGACTCGCCGAGGCCCGGCATGCGGGTCTACGGCGAATCGTTCGTCTCGGCGACAAATGTCTTCGCATGGGGGCCGATGAAGGACAACTCACGGGGGCTGTTCCGCACGGTCGACGGGGCCAGTTGGTCCGAGGTCCCGACCGCGAACAACGAGCCCGTAGGCGACGCCGTGTTCCTCGACGCCAACATCGGTTGGATGACAACGACCGGTTCGCCAAATGACACCGTGCACGCCACGAGAGACGGCGGCGCCACATGGCAGAAGAGCGACACGCCAGCGATCGCGCAGGTGCTGGACATCGACGCTTACGACGCCGACCACGTCCACCTCACAGCCGGGCTCCAGGACGGCCGTCGCGCCGTCGTCTCGACGAGCGATGGCGGCAAGACGTGGCACGTCACCGAAGTAACGACCACGCCGGTGGTCGTGGCCGCGATCGACGATCGCGCCGCAGTGCTCGTCGCTCAGTCGACCCCCATCTGGCACACGCTCGACGGCGGCGCCACGTGGACGCGCGTCACCAACCCCGAGGTCGACCCGTACAGCCCACGCTTCGCCGACGCCGCCGGCGGGCGCTATGCCGTCGTGCCGAGCCGCTCCACGCTCGCCGTGACGGACGACGGCAGCCGAACCTGGCGCCGCGTCATCATCCGCGCACGCTGAGCTTTATCGCGCCTGATCGCTCCCACCGCTAGCAGCTGCCCGCGTGGCTGAGCCGAAACCGCCAAAGGGACAGCGGTGGCCTACCGAAGCGGCGCTCCCTCCGTGAGACAGGGAGCGAGCGCCGAAGTGCCGCTCGGCGTCGGTCCGCGCCAGGCGGGATCCGGCCGAACGATCCCATGCCATGCCGGGTCACCAGATCCGCCGAGAGCGTCCCCGGCAGTTGTGGGATCGGCCCGTACCGTGAGGTATATGACCGACGTTGGACGCGATGCGACTGTGGCGCGGGTACTCGAAGCGGTCCTCGACGCGACCTCGACGAAGACTGGCCGGAACTACGCGTCACATATCGGCAGGTTCGTTCGATGGTGTGAGGTCGAGGGTCTCCATCCGCTGCTTGTTTCCACCGAGGATCTTGAGCGATACACGTCGACTCTCGAAGCCTCGATGACCGCCTCGACCATCGCCGTGCACCAGACCGGCGTCAATGCGTTCTTCCGAGCGGCACTCCGGGTGGGCGTCATACAACGGTCGCCGATGGACGGGCTCCGGCGGGTCTCGAAGGTCTTGCCGACGGCTCCGATGCTCATCCCGATCGAGCAGGTTCGCCAGCTGCGAGCTGCAGCCGCCACCATCAGCGCACGGCACGCCGCCGTTCTTGACCTCATGGTGATGCACGGGCTGCTGCCTAGTGAGATCACCGGCGCCCGGATAGAGAACCTGAGTACTGACGGAACGCATCACTGGCTAACGATTCCGCCTACGAGCGACCCGGGGCGGACGATCAGGCTGGCCGCACCGGTCGTCGGGCCTGTGCTCGAGTTGGTCGGAAATCGGCGCCGTGGCCCGATCGTTCGCGGTCGCGAAGGAGGTCCGATCGACCGGGCTGCGATGGTGCGAGGCCTACGAACTGCCGCTCGGCGGGCAGGAATCGCAGCGGACATATCGCCGCGACCGTTGCGGGCGACCTTCGTCTCTATCGCCTTAGCTCGTGGCGTCGCGTTGGACGCCATCCGCGACTGTCTCGGCAACACCGACGTCCGCGGTCTCGACCGATACGTTGCATTGCGAGGCTCGTCAGCGGACGTTCCGCGGAAGGTTGCGGAAGCGCTGGTGGCAGACACGGAGTCTGGCCTATTGATGCAGGCACGCCGCCTACTCAGCGACGACACAGTTCATGTCGCAGCCCCGGTGGTACTGATCGGCGCAGCGCTGGAAGAACACCTCCGGATGCTCGTGAACAGGGAGGCCCTCGACTACGCGGGCGAAGGGTCGATCAACGCGTACGCAGCGGCACTGCTCGCCCACGGTTCCTTGACGAAGCAGGAGATGAAGGGCATCGCGTTCTGGAGCGGATTGCGCAACAAGGCGGCCCACGCCGACCTTCGAGATCTCACGAGGGAGGATGCAGAGTCGATGCTCCAGGGAGTCGGTGCGCTCATTCAACGTTCCTAAGCTGGAACAGGGCACGGGACCTGGACGCAAGGTCAGTCGGGCTTGAGAGTCGCAGCACCGGACGCCGCCTCTGTTGTGGCACCGCACTGTCACGATCCCGCGAAAATCCCGCGGAGCCGCGGGATCTGGCGGTTAAAGGCGGCGTGTTCCGGTCAACAAAAATCGGCTCCGACCAGGGGTTTCGCTGAAAGGGGGCAGGTCAGCCGGGGCCCCTGAGCGAATTAGGAAACCGATGCTCTATCCCCTGAGCTACGGGAGCGGGCCGGCGCGAAAGGTGGGAGAAAAGTCCTGCACTCCGTTTCCGACCGGGACCCGAAGTGTACGCGGGGATGTTGCCGCCCACTTCGGGGGCGCAGCCGGGCCCTGCTCAAGCGCCGCAGCTCGTGACGAGCCAGGGCGAGGCTGTTGACTATGAGGGCGTGCGTCAGCAAATTGAGGTGTTGGCGTTCGTGTCCAACGGAGTGGGCCCTACGAAGCCGCAGCGTGTCGTCGAGGGCACGGTTGATGGACTCGGCGTCATTGCGGCGGCGGAGCCACTCGGGCTTCTGCGTCAGGTTCACCAGATGATCGTGACAGGTCCGCCACGAAAGGCGACGGCGATCACGAGTCGAAGCCGCATCCGTCCATGATGACCTTGACGGCGATCCGCGCAGCACCTCGGTGCGGTCAGGTCGTACTCGGCCCACGGGCAGCCAACGCCTCCACGGCGGCGGCAGTTCGCTGTACCCCGGCGTTGATCGAACGCAGACCCTCGACGATCGTTCCGAGCGTCCTGAACAGGTAGACGATCAACACGATCGGGATGACCCAAGACAAAGCGAACACGCCAGCGACGCCGATTCCGTTCATCCGACCATTGTGGGCGTCATGGGTTGTCCCGCGCCGAGCGGAACTTCGGCGTCACACTCCGCCTTCGACGACACTTGCGCCGGTGGTCAAGCGCGCAGGACTCGCCGTGCTAGCGGCGGTACTCGTGGGCAGTTGCTCGTCGGGCGGTGCACGGGCCTGCCACCTTGCCGGCACGAGTTCGGCAATCGCCGCCCGGAGCACGCTGCCAGCGCCAGACATCGTTCGGCTCTGCGTGGCCGACAAGTGTTCCGACGTAGTCGGAGCAACAGCCACCGTCGCCATCCCGGACACGCCCAAGACGTACCACTACAACGTCGTTGTGAGCGACGGTGGCACCGAGCGAACAATCGAGGGCGAGGTCACAGCCGAGAGGTTTTACATCAACGGGAAGGGCTGCCCGCCCGCGACTGCCAATGCATCCATCATGGTTGGCCCCGGTGGCGCAGTAACGATCGCCTATCCCTAATTCGCGCAGCGCGCGCCGGGCGAAAAGGACCGGGCCGAGCGGCATATAGGTGCGCCGTCCGCTTGTCTCGCCTCGTCCCGCGAAACGTGTCGGTCAGCCTCCGGCGGATCGGAGCATTGGCCACATCGGTGGGGAGTCACCGACTTGGATCTCACCGACGATCTCGAAGCCATGCCGCTCGTAAAGGGCACGGTTGCGCGATGTGCTGGCCTCGAGATACGCAGGGAGGCGATCTCGATCGGCCCGCGCCACCCCAACCTCGAGGAGGGCAGATCCGAATCCCCGACTTTGGTGGCGCGGGTCTACCCCGATGAAGGGGAGATACCACACTGGGTCCTTCGGGTGGTGCTCGTCCATCAAGCCCAAAAAAGCGAAGGCAGTCTCTTGGCGCTCGTCGTCGATGCTCTCCTGGAGCAGCGCTCCGACCGCTTCCTCGTCGAACTCCGAGCCGGGAGCGACCCAAAGGGCGGTTCCCCCGTAGTCCTCGGTGCAGTCGGCGCTGTCGGTTGCGAACGCCGATCCACCGAAGAGCTGGACCAGCTTCGGGAAGTGGTTGAGATAGCGAGCTGCGCTGGGGTAAACCCAGCGCAGCACCGGGTCGGCGACGAAGGCTGCGACGATGGCGGCGACGGCCTTGTCGGGGTCGAGCGGACGGGACGGAGCGGTTGCGATCGTCATGACGATCCTTCCTCGGCGAGTTCGGCAAGATCGTATGTGCGATCCACACACGCCGTCGGGCCGACTTTCAATGCGCCTGCGCGTGGCCGAGTGTTGCGGGCTCCGGCTGGAAGTAGCGGAGACGCCCGTTGGCACAAGCGCAGATTGCCGGATGTGTCGTTAGCGCCGAGCGGCACTTCGGCGTGCTCTGGCTCACGAGCGAACGACGACCCTCAGTCGCCCTGCCTCCCTCTGTTCAGCCGGTAAGCACGGACGATCGCGAAGGTGCAAAAGACGGAGGGCAGAATCAGAGACGTGACCGGCCGCACCTGGGTCGCACCTACGACAAAGACGACGGTGGCGAACGCCCCCACACCTACTGCAATGGCCCGAGCACCTCTGGACTCTGTGACCCACTCGTCAAGGTCATGGAGACGATCACAAAGCCTTTTCATCGAGATCATCGTAACGTCGCAACCCATCGCCGGATCTGTCCCGGCGGACCGAGCGGCACTTCGGGACGGCCTCCGATTCCGGGCAATCGAGACGACAGCCGAAATCGTCGTGCGCTATTCGACCTTCGACAACTCTCGCCGGGTGCGAGCCCACTCTCTCCCGAACAGCGGCGCAGCCGACAGCACAACCGTGGCCAGGATCCCCACAAGGGGCTTAGCGATGCCTTCGCCGCTCATCACACGAGCCACGGAGAGGCACGCCATTGCGAGATTCACGGCCGCCATGGCGATCCACCACCGCATAGGCATCGGCTCGTCGGTATTCGTCACAAAGGGGAGCTTCGACATCCGGGATCGGCGTTCCTGCCACGTTAGGCCGAGCGGCACTTCGGGGCGGTCGTATCACGCAACCGGGGACATTCGATAGGCGGAAGTTGGTCACTGCGGCCTGAGGACGGATTGGGTCCACTGTGGGACGACGACTGGGACGTCACGCCTCAGCTACCTACGGTCGTCCACGCACCTACGTCGAACGGGTTTCCGGTTAGAAGGTCTGATGGACGGCCTCGACGTTGTTGCCGTCGAGGTCGCGCACGAAGCCCCCGTAGTAGCCCGCGTGGTACTCCGGCCACACTCGGGGCTCATGTAACACTTCGACGCCTTCGACTCGAGCCGCCTCGACGAACGCGTCGACCTGGGCGCGAGAGTCAGCGCGAAAGCAGATGTGAACGTCCTTGTGCGGTGCGCCTGCATCGCCCACGGGACCGAGCCAGAACGTCGGGAAGTCAACACCGAGGCCGTGGACGTCACCGAAGCTCATGATCGTCCTGCCGCCAATCGTTGCGAGAACCTGTTCGTAGAACGCCTTCGCCGCTGTCGGATCGGAGCATTGGATGGATAGATGATCGAGCATCCGCTCATACTGCCTCGCCATCACCAGGGCCGACTTCTGGGGACGGACGTGGCCGCCTATCGATCGTCCTCTTGGCGACTCGACGCTGGTCCCCCTGACCCTGCGTATCCAATTTCGATTCACTCCTCGAACACGTCGTTGTCACAGATGAGGCACCGCGCGGCGCGCCGTCGATCTCACGACTGCCCTGGTTGGTCACGTCTTGCGCCTTGCACGCGCAGACCGGCACCTCGGGGTGGCCTCTCGATGCGCCCTATCGCCGCCCGGTGTCACCATTGCAGCGTGAGCAAGCCGCGATCCGATGTCGCCTTACTCGTGGCGACGCTCGTGGCTCTGGTGATCGCCGCCTACTTCGCAACTCGCTTCGGTGACATTTATCGTATCGGCGACTCGGAGCACCGGCGCGACACCATCACCGACGTAGGTGCCGTTGCCCTACCAGTCTTGTTCGCCTGTGCCTGCCTCTTCGTGGCCGTCGTGCGTCGACTGAACCCGGACGGGTTCTGGGCTGAGGCGCGCCGGGAGCGTCAGGAGTTGCGGGATGCAAGGGCTGCGGGTCGAGTCCCGCTTCCATAATCGCTACGAGAGTCCGGTTGTCGCAGGCGAGCCGAGCGGCACTTCGGAGCGAGGCTACGGCCGTTGCGTCAACTCAATGACGTTGCCGTCCGGGTCGCTGTACCTCGCTGAGCGTCCCCATGGCTGGGTACGCGGATCGTGAAGCACGACGGCGCCAGCGGCGACCGCCTTCACATGCGCGGCGTCAAGATCATCGACTCGAAAGGCGACCTGCGATCGCATCGAGACGCTCCCCTCCTTTGATTCGTACAGCGCGAAGTGCAGGAACTCGCCTTCGGTCCATGAGGCCGCCGCATGTCGACCGCTGATCCAGCGGTCGTCCCCCTCGTGATCGTCGATGTGTAGGTCAAGGCCGAAGGCAGCGGAGTACAGATCGAATGAACGTCCGAGGTCCGACACTTCAAGAACGACGGCGACAAGGCGAGGCTCGGGCATCCCGCAGGCTCGCAGGTATCCAGCGTCGTGTCCGCGTGCCGCTCAAACCATCGAGCCGAGCGGCACTTCGGGGCTGGCTGCCGACTTCAATACTCGCTCCCGGCGAAGGCTTGATCCCGAAGTTCCCTAGCGCCGCGCGTCAGCTCGTTCGGGGTCATACTCAGCGGATGACCACCGTCGGTATCGTGTCGTCGCTCCGTCGTTTTCCAGTCAAGTCGATGCTTGGCGAGGAGGTTTCTTCGGTCATGCTCGACGCCAAGGGCGTCGCCGGCGACCGTAGGTACGCGCTCGTCGACGATCTGACGGGCAAGGTCGTCAGCGTGAAGCGACCGAAGAGGTGGCTTCGGATCTTCGAGCTCCGCGCGGTGACTCGAGAGGGCGGCGTCGAGATCACGTTCCCGACGGGCAACGGCATCCCGATCGATGACCCGACCCTCCCGGATCGGCTGTCCGAGTTCCTCGGGAGGTCGGTGTCGGTTGCCTCGGTGCCCGCTGCGGGTGCCAGCTTCGACGAGTCGTGGGTGCGGGACCTGAAGAACGACGCCGGCCCATATTTCGGCGCGCCGGCGCGCGACGAGGACGACGACCTCGACCTGGTCGATGCGGGCCTGTTCATGGGCACGAGCGGAAACTTCTTCAACTTCGGTGTGGTCCACCTGGTGACAACCAGCACAACCCGTCGGCTCCGAGAACTCGCGCCTGAGAGCCGCTTCGATCCTCACCGCTTCCGACCGAACATCATCATTGAGAGCGACGAGGCGGGCTTCGTCGAGACCGCCTGGCAGAACCGCAAGATCCGGATCGGTGACGTTGAGCTCGCGGTCTCGTTCACGGTTCCGCGATGCGTCATGACGACGTTGGCGCAGGACGACCTGCCAGCGGATCCGAACGTGCTGCGGGCAATCACCGAGCACAATGGCGTCGACTGCTTCGGAACCGGTGTCGTGTATCCGTGCGTTGGTGTCTACGCCGACGTAGCGGGGGCCGGTACAGTCGCCGTCGGTCAGAAGGTCATCCTCGACTGACCCCTCCTGCACGAGGAGAACCGCACCGGCAACGGCGGTGCCGGCCGGCGATCGAGCATTTCGCGCGGTATTCACCGGGCGCTTGTGCGATGGGGCCACCGAGACAGCACTCTCGCCTTGGCCGTCTGCCTCAGCGCCCGAACGGCACTCAGGCGCTGATGAGCAAGCGCATGTATTGGCGGCAGATGTGCACCCGCCGAAAGTCTCTCCGCAGCGCGAGTTCCTCCGACACTTCGGCTTGGAACAATCCGGTGACGGGATTCAACCCGTGGCGGGCTTCGACGATCGCTTTGCCGATTTCCCGCTCGCCACTGGCGTAGACGTGCAGGTAGCGGAAGTTCTCTCGGAAGCCGTTGGCCTGGTACCAAGCGTTGGCCGGTTCGTCGTCACGGGTCCAGGCGTCGATGGACTGAACACCGGGCGGGAGGTGGCGAAGCGCCTCGGTAAGCAAGAGTGACCCGACTCCTTTGCGAGCGCTGTCTGGGTGGATGGCGACCGTCTCGATCGTCGCCGTTTCACCCGCGACAGCAACGTCGATGATCCCTACGACACCGCCCGCTGCGTCGGCCACAAGCTCTACGACCGACCCGTCGTAAGTCGGCTTCGCCGTCAGAACGTCGTCGAAATAGGCCGTGTTCAGAAATCCGAGCACCCGGCACCGGAGCCACGCCTGCTCGTCGGTCGGGGAGTAGTCACGGACCCTCGGTGATGAGGCGTCGTCCAAATCTGTCACCCGCACATGTTGCCGGATCTACCTCGGCGAGCCGAGCGGGACTTATGCGCCCGCAGGCGGCGGGGCCTCCCTCGTCATAGCCCGTGCCCGCTCGTTTTGCGCTGCCAGAGTGGGAACTCCAACCGAGGCACGATCCGCATCGCTGGTACACGGGTCTACGTCGTGCAACACCCATGCTCCACCGTCGGCTCGAAACTGAGTGCCGAACTTCTGTGGCTGACCGGAATGCATCAAGTAGCGATCCTCGGCTGCCGCGGCCAGCCACTTCGCGTCTGCTCGGCCCATCTCGACCGCACGTAGGGCGAGTTCTTTCGCTTGCAAGTAATCCTCAGGTGTCCAGCCGTGTTGCAACACCATCGCTGCGTGCAAGAAGTCCGCACCCGTGCGAGCTGCCCCAACCTGGAGAAGCTCGACGACCCGAGCGCGTCGCTTTGGGTCCTCGGTCCTTATCCGCTCCCAGGCCAGCGGCGAGCGGTCCTCCTGATCCGACTCGAATATCAACCGCAGTTCATCGTTGTCGTGTAACTCTTCGTCAACCACCCGGCGAATGTAGCGACACGATGGAACTACCGACAGTCCTCAACTCACCCCACGCCGATTGTCCGATCTGCCACGCAGGCCGAGCGGCACTTCGGCGCACGCATTGGACGCACGGAAGTGTTCGGTGTCACGTTGTCAGATCTGTGAGGGTCTGCAGCCCGACGGCGTCCAACTGGTTGGCATCTCCGGAGTTAGCGACGAGCGCGACCCCGGCGCTCGAAGGCCGATGGACTGCGACAAAGGCTCGGAACCCCGCCGTCCCTCAATTGCTCCACCAGGCCCCGGACCTCTGGTCGTAGCGCCACGCAAGTCCCACTGTCGGTGAGCCCAAGTTGTGGGATGTGAACACAAGCTCAACCGCAGCCCTCAAAGTCTTCGGCGGCGTACACATTGCCTGCAGGTATGTGGCCAAGTCGTCGATTCCCATACCAATTCCACCTGCGCCTGGGACGGCGATGTTCCACCACTTCGGGTTGCGCGTGGAGCTGTAGCCGGGCAAGCGAGTGTTCTCGGGCGGTGGGCATCCAGCAGTGACAAGCCCGAGCGGGTCGAAGACGTACCGGCGCACCAGCGCTTCGTATGGGACACCCTTGACCTGCGCCAGGAGTTCACCCAGCACCATGAACCCGAAATTTGAGTACTCGTACCCTCCAGGCTGTGGCGGTGGGAGTTGCGCCAGGCCCTCCCGGAGATCCTGAGCCGTGTAGTGCGCGTAGGGGTTCGTGAGATCCATGTCTGGGCGGTGGATGTTGGGCGGGAGTCTCGGAAGGCCGCTTGTATGGGTGGCGAGGCTGCGGACCGTGACGGCTTGTGCGCCGCCCGACCACGTGATCAGTTCACCGAGACTCGTGTCGAAATCGAGTTCGCGGGCGTTCACGAGAGCGCCGAGGAGAAGACCGGTCACCGTTTTCGTGACCGATCCAAGGTCAAAGACACTTCGTCCGTCGAGCGGGTCATGTCCCGGCGAAACAGCGGTCTGCTTTCCATGAGGATCGACTGCAGCGACGGCTAGACCCCAAGCCCGTGCGAGAGCACGTTCGGCCAACGCGCCAGCTGCTCTTTCGAGATCCACGCGCTCGGTTCTAACGCGCGAAGCCGCTCTGGACCCGCGATGGCCCTAAGACCGAGTTGCTGCTGGCGCCGAACGGCACACTTCGGCGCTACGAGTAGCCGCCTGTGATCACCCACCCGCCCTTAGTGCGTCGGCAGATGTCGTTCATCGGGTGCGAGGGGTTCGTGTCGGTGACGACCTTGACCATTTCTGGTCCGAGATATTCGACCCGCACGACGTACGCCTCTGCGGCGGGGCAGTCAGTCCAATGCGAGAGGGCTGCCGCTTCCGGCGAGCGATGACACTCAGTCACGTGCCCATGGTGGCCGATTCTGACGAGCCGACTCATCCCACCACCATCCGGGAGGCGGCGTGCCCATGGGAGGTCCTTCGATGCGGTGAAGCGAGCGAGCTGCGAGCCGAGCACTAACGACCGTGATCGTCATCCCAACAGATACGAGGACGAAGAGCAGGACGTGCGGCGCTCCGACCCCGACGAGGACGGTCACCAACTACGCAACGAGCAAGTTGAGGGCGAGTAAGACCTAACGAGCTGATACCTCGATGACTCTACTTTCGGAAGCCAACTGGCGCACCGATTGCCGGCTCGGGGCGAGTGTCCGAGATGTGAAGACCCACATCCGATCTTCGACAGATGGCCACATGGCTTTCGGACACCTTGACCACAACACGGTTTCAAGATGGGGAACGCAGGTAGCGGCACGCGCGTTTGATCGCGGCAGCGCCTGCATGTGCCGCTCGGTCCCGGTGTTCTTGGGCACCCCGCTCGAATTCGAATCAGGTCACCGGCGACGCCGACAAGACTGGGCTCCGTGCAAAGCGAGGTCCGTGCACCTGTCGTCGATGATGCCGACGCGATGGGGAACGTCCATGTTCGAGCGTGGCAAGCCGCGTACCGAGGCGTCATGCCCGACGACTACCTCGACGAGCTGCGCCCCCAGGACCGCAGCGCAATGTGGCAGCGCCAGATCAAGGCGAACGGTGGGAGCGGACTCCTCGTCAGCGTGGTCGACGGCGTAGTTGTTGGATTCGCCGCTTTTGGACGATGCAGCGACGACTCCGATCTCGGTGAGCTCTACGCAATCAATCTCGATCCCGACGTCTGGGGCGAGGGGCTCGGTCGAGCGTTGCTTGCGGCGGTGACCGCTGAGCTTTGCTCCATGGGGTTCCGGGAACTCGTGCTGTGGACAGTTCCTGAAAATCAGCGAGCTCGCAACCTCTATGAATCAGCTGGGTGGGTTGCGGACGGCGCCTCCCGAGATGAGGATGTCCTGGGCGTGACCGTACGCGACGTTCGCTACAGAAGCTTGTCCGAGAAGTAGCACTGTGTTCCCGCCGACGAAGAGCACCACGTGCGGCTCACGTCGCAATGCTGTCGCCTGATGAGCGACCTACCGACGCTTGTGTACCTCTATGGGCCGCCGGCCGTCGGCAAACTCACGGTTGCGACGGAACTCGAGCGCCGAACGACGTTTCGTTTGTTCCACAACCATCTGACCGTGAATGCCATCCGTCCGGTCTTCGACTTCGGCACGGCCCCATTCACCGAGGTGCTCCACCGGATCCGCCTCGACGTATTCGAGACAGCCACCCGTAACCGCATCGATGTCATCTTCACGAACAACTCGATCTGGTCGGTTCCGGATGGACGGGCCCGGTTCGCAGCATTTGCGGCGGAGGTTCGTCAGCGCGTGGTGTCTGGGGGCGGTCGGGTGATCTTCGTCCAGCTCGACGCACCGCCCGACGTACTCGCGGCGCGCGTCGACGCAGCGTCAAGGAAGGAGCACCGAAAGCTGCTCGACCGTGGTCGCTTGAGGGAGATGCTGTTGCTGCACGACCCCTCGCCCCTTCACGCCGACGACATCGTCATCGACACCTCAATCGCGTCACCTACGGAGGCTGCGAAAACCATCGCTTTGGAATGTGCGGCAGCGACTCGGTAGGCCCGTACCTCGAGACGAGAGTGTGTTCGCAACCCCATGGCCGACGATTAGGAATAGGCCTTGGGGCTCTTGGTCTCCACGATGAACGACACGTCTGCTGCCTCGATCGACTCCGGCGAGAAGCGGCACATCCGGGTCGAAGACTGGTCGAGCGAAGGAAGGAATCGGGGGTCCCACTTCGATTGGTCCGACCCGAGATAGCGGGAGAACTTCCTCTCTGCACGATCGACATCGACCGGGATGATCTCGCCCAGTCCTCGAGCGCGGACGTGAATGACTTCGCCGGTGCCGATGTCACATTGGTCAACCACGAGCACCAAAGTTTCGCCGGCCATCACCGCCCGGTAGAGGTGGTTCCCGGTATCGGTCAGCCAATAGAAAATCGGCTCCTCGTACAGGTACCAGAGCGGACGAAGCGTGGGGCCGTTGGTTGCTACACGGGCAAGCAGTGGTCGCTGCAGGAATGCGTTGATGTCGACTGGATCGCCATACATGACTCGATCATCGCGAGTCCTGCATCGGCCGCGCTCTCTCGGCGATCGGAAGAACCGGCGCTCCTGTCAGGGCGCGGCCGCCTAGTGCAGCTTCACGGGCATCACAAGGCAGATGTAGCTGCTGTCGGTGGCTGATCGGAACACCACCGGCCGCGTCGGTTCTGTGACCTCGATCATTACGTCAGGACCGACAGCGGATGCGACGGCATAGTGGGCGAAGGCTGGGTTCAGGCCTACGGTCAGATCGGGACCTTCGTAGGTTACGGCGAGCTCGCGAGGTGGTTCACCGTTCACGTCGAGCTGCAGCCGCCCGCTGGCGAGGCGGAGGCGCAGCAGGTCTTGTCCGACCGCGTCGGTCAAGAGCTGTTCGAGGGCGGCGCGGTCGACGACGACGGAATGTGCCTCGGGGTCGAGCACGAAAAGCCTCTCGTACGCCGGGAACTCGACAGGCATCGCAGGCATCCGTCCCGCCGGGGCGTCGGGCCCGATGACGACGGCAGCGTCGTGCTTGGTTACCTCCACCTGACCGTCGCTGGGGAGGGTGGCGCGTATCCGGTCGAGCGCCGCCCGGGCGACGACCGCCCGGAACGAGGCCTCCTCGCCGCCTCGGGCGACGAGGTCCCGTACCGCCAAGCGGTACTTGTCGGTGGCGACGAGCCGGAGTGATCCTTCCCGTGCCTCGAGGAGAACGGTCTGGAGGAGCGGGAGCTCCGGGTCGACGCTCGAAGCCGGCGCGACCTGGTCGATGGCCTCGGCGAGTGCTGCTGCGTCCACGATCATGGTTGTCATCAGTGTCAATCCTTCGGCTTCTGTCAGGCGCGCCCGGAGTTGGGTCGCAAGGTGTTGGGCCTCTCGTACCCGGTTGGTCAAGGCGTCGAGATGGACGCGGAGGGACTTGTGGCGGGTCTCGGGGTCGGCGGCCAGAAACGCCTGGATGGCCGCGAGCGGCATCTCCAACCGCCGGAGATCCCGGATGAGTGTCGCCACCTCCACTTGTTGCTCCTCGTAGAGGCGGTAGCCGCTCGCAGGGTCGACGTCGGAGGGGATGAGCAGCCCGACCCGGTCATAGAAGCGGAGGGCGCTGATCGACAGCCCGGACCTCGAGGCGAAGGCACCGATCGTGAGCTGCGGCATGCACCCAGCATCACGCCTCGACAAGGTCGAGAGTCAAGAGCTCATTGAGACAAAGTCGATAGCGACTGTCCCAGCATGTAGCGGTGGCCGTCCAGCGATCGCACAGCGAACTCTCGCATCCCCCACGGCTCGTTGGTCGGCGGTTTCGAGATCTCAGCACCAGCCTTGACGGCGCGGTCGTGGAAGGCATCCACATCGTCGACGCGCAGGTAGGCAAGGTAGCTGTGATCCCCTAGCTCCGATGCCGGGAGGGCATCGGGACAGCGCCCGAGCATGATGTCGATCGCGCCAGAGCGGCAGAAGATCCAGTTCCCAGGATCCACCTCGCGGGTCTCGCAACCAAGTACGTCCCGATACCAGGCTGCGGACCGCTCCAGGTCATGCACGGCGAGAACGGGGTTTGAGTTCAGCACTTCCACGTGAAGAGTGTTTCACCCCATTGTCAACGAAGTCCTTGCCGGCCCTGCTGACCACGGCGCGGGCCGCGGCGAGACCGTACTGTCGCGATGATGGTTGCCACGTGCGAGGAACTTCAACGGCTCTCTGACACGGTCTGGGACCGCACGTGGCGACGACTCGACGGTCTCACCGACGACGAGTACCTCTGGGAGCCCGCGCCCGGATGTTGGTCGATCCGAGCAAGGCCCGACGGCACGCGCTTCGATGAGTGGGCGCCGATCGTGTACCCCGACCCGTTCACCACGCTGGCTTGGCGCCTTTGGCACCTGATCGACATGTACGGCGAGGACCGCGCCCCGAGGTTTCTGGACGTACCACCGCAGGGCGAGCCCGTCGGCCAGGATGCTCCCGACCCCACACCCCCGGCCACGGCAGCCGACGCCCTCGATCAACTCGACCGAGCTCACGCACGGTGGGACGCTCATCTCGCCCTCGCCGACGACGCACGACTCGGCGCAGCCATCGGTCCAGTCGGCGGAGACAACAGCGACGGCACGCGGGCTGGCTATGTCCTGCACATGCTGGACGAGTTCATCCACCACGGAGCGGAGATCTCGCTGCTGCGTGACCTGTACAGGTGGCAGAGGCCGATCAGCACCGATGCGCTCACCGAGCTTGCGATCAGGGGCGACCTTTCGCTCCTCGTCGACATCGAGTCCGTCAGCCCCGAGACCACCTCGGCGCTGCTCAGCACCGCCGCCAGCTTCGGGCGGTGGGCGCTCGTCGAGGAGATGATCGACCGTGGCGCCCGTCCTGCAACTACCGGACGGACTCCGGCGCACGCGGCCCCCGGCGGCGGAGAACTCGACCTGCTCCGCAAGCTCGTCGGGCACGGCGCTGACCTCGCAACGCGGGACCCGGACTTCGATGCGACTCCGTTGACCTGGGCCCGGTTCATGCATCGCGACCAGGTCGTCGCCTGGCTTGAGGAACTCGACGCGCCCGACTGAACGTCGAATCCACAGTCGTCAGCGCGCCCGAACCATGAATCCGCAGTGTTGTCTCGGACTGTCAAGAACAGTCGCGACGAAGGAGTCCACAATTGGCAGCTTCGATGACTGACAGGCTTCTACGTCTCAGCGGACCCCACGGGATTCGAGAGCCCGGAGTACATCCGCAGGGGTCCTGAGGAACTGCCGTGGCCGGCCGACGGGGCTGCACCGGCGCCCGACGACAACGCGGCTTCGTCTGCCGGCTCTTCACGACTGCCGTCCCACGCTCAAATCCACCGCCACGATCTGATCCACAACGATCCCTGCTGATTTGCGGACCGTGCTCTTCAATGGCAGGAGATAGCGGCCGTCCTTGGGGAACAGCGCCGTCGAGAACCGGGTGTCCCTGATGCGAACGGTCACAGGCACTTGACCCCAATACTCGATCCCTTTGGCAACGAGTTTGATGTCGGCGCTCTCCTCGTGCGGGATGGCGACGAAGTAAAAGGGGGCAGGACCGCGCCACTCGACAACAGCGCCTTCGAACTCGAACTCCATCAACCCCACGTGCCCAGTATCAGCGACAGGCGCTGTGCCGGGCGGAAATATCTCGGCCTCCGATGCCTGTCCGGCGGTACGTTGCGACCACGTCGGGCCGCCGCCCCGACCAGAAGGGGGACCCGTGGCTGTCACGGAGGAGTCGACGCCAAAGACCATCGAGGACCACCCGTTGGTGACGACACCGCCGGTCGTACCTCCGGACCTCGAGGCTCGCGCCGCCGAGCGGGGGTGGCCCGAGGGTCTCGTGGCGAGGGCGCTCGAGCTACGGGTACCTCGAGGCGACATCGACATCTGGTTGGGGGACCCGCGCATGACGGCGCCTGAAGTGACCAGGCTGCTCGCTACGCACGCCCGAGTGTTCGACGGTCCGCTGCGCGCCAGGGAGGCGACGTGGCGCGACGGTGAGGCGCTCGCCGACCTCTACGCCAATGCGCCGGAGACCGTTGGCGACTGGCGGCTGGTTGTCGAGCGCGCACCGAACCCGTATGCGCAGTTCCGCCTGCAGGAGCATCCGAACCTGCAGGTTGTCGAGTGTCGCGGTGTGCTGCTCGCCGCCGCCGCTCATGCGTGCCGCAACACCTACATCGCTGGCGAGCGCTTCGCCGTCCACTTCATGTCGGCTTGGCGTGTCCGTGACGAGTTCCGGGGCTACGGACTGTCTCGCGTGCTGCAGGGGACGGCGGGCCCAGGGACGGCCTGGTTCGGTCCCATCACCTACTGGTATGAGCGCGTCGGGAATGCGTCGCAGGGCTGGCTCGACATGATGCGCACGATGGCCGAGTCGCGTGACAACAAGGTCGACGGCCTCAGCGCCACGGTGCATCTGTTCGTGCCGCCATCCAACGGTCCGTCCGACGTCAGCGGACTGCGGGCCCGGGCGGCTGTTTCCGACGACCTCCCCCGGTGCGTCGAACTGATCAACCGCACGCACAGCGGCCTCGACCTCTTCCGTCCCTACTCTCTCGAGTTTCTCGAGGGCCACCTCGATGACCCCTCGTGGGGGCCGACCCCGGACTTCATTCCGTCGGTCTACGGGTGGCCCGACTTCGAGGTTGTCGAGGACGGCGACGGCTCCGTCGTCGCCTGCGGCGGGCTCTGGGACCGGGGCCGCGACGTTCGCGAGGTCTGGTCGAACTCGGCGACGGGGGAACAGCGCACAGTCGCAGCCACGGCGCTGCTCGACTGGGGCTACGACCCAGCTCGCGTCGACGGAATGTCGTTCCTCCTCCGGCGCTTTCTCTCCCGGACGGCGGAACTCGGACGCGGCTACCTCCTGGCTCCCCTCGAACACGAGCCGGAGCTGCTCGAGGAGCTCGCCGACCTCGATCCGGCGGCCGAGACGCGGGCGCTGCGGTGCATGGGATTCAACGACGGAACCCTCCGTGTCGAGTCTCAGCTCACTCGGCCGTACACCGACCTGGCGTACTGGTAGATGTCGTCGGCCTTCAACCCGGAAGGCCCGATTCGTGAACGGCCGCCCCTGACCGGGGTGTACCGGCGAATCGGGGGTTTCGTGCTCGAGTTCCGAGGAGGCGTCGCGCTCGGGCTCGGCCTGTCGGCATTGTCGACCCTCCTGTTCGTCCTCCTGCCGTTCCCGGTGAAGCTCCTCATCGACGGCGTCCTCATCGGTGACAAACTCAGCCTCGGGCCGTTCGGCGACGTCGTCACCGCGACCACTGGCCAGAAGCTGTCGGCGGCGGCCGGCCTGGCCATCACCTACGTGGTTGTGTCAATCGCGCAGGTCACGGCGAACGGGGCATCGTTCTTCGTCATCGCGCGGACGGCGCTGTACATGATCCATACGCTTCGGTCGCGCCTTGTCACCCACCTGCGGACCTTGTCGCTGCGCTACTTCGCCAACACGTCCGTCGGGGAGCTGATCTTCCGATCGATCAACGACGCCCGGTCGATCCAAGAGGTCATGATCTTCGGCTTCGGAACGTGGATCACGCTCGCGTTCCGCATCCTCCTCATGGGCGCTTTCATGGCCTTGCTCGACCCCGTTCTCACGGCCGTGGCCATGCTCGTCATCCCGGCGCTCGCCTTCACGATCCGGCTCCTCGCGACACGCATCCAAGCGTCGTCACTCGCCAGCCGCGAGCACATGGGCGGCCTCACATCGCACATCGAGCAGACGATGGGCGCCATCCGCGCCGTGCAGGTGTTCGGCGACGATGCCCAGGAGCGCGAACGACTCGAGACGATCAGCCTGCGGTTCGTGGCGGCCCAGTTGCGTTTCCGGTGGGCCGAGCAGACGTTGAACATCGCCACCGTGAGCATCACCGGCGTGGCCACCGCCGCCGTCTTGTGGGCGGCGTCGCGCCGGGTGATCAGTGGAGAGGTGACCGTCGGCTCCCTGTGGGTCTTCGTGACCTACATGCAGGCGATCTACCAGCTGATGAACCAGATCATGTTCGTGTTCGGCCCCTTCCAGGATGCCGTCGTGGGCGTCGGACGGGCATTCCAGGTGCTCGACACCGTCCCCGACATCCAGGAGCAGCCGGACGCCGTCGACCTCCCCCTGTTTCACCGAGAGGTGCGGCTTGCCGGCGTAAGCCTCGTTCACGAGGAGGGGCGCCGCGCCCTCGACGGCGTCGACATCGTCGTTCGTCAAGGCGAAAAGGTGGCCCTCGTCGGCGAGACGGGATCGGGGAAGACGTCGGTGCTGAACCTGATCCCGCGCCTCTACGACGTCACGACCGGCGGCTTGACCATCGACGGGATCGACGTCCGCAACCTCACGCTCGTGTCGCTTCGCCGACAGGTCAGCCTGGTGTCCCAGGAGCCGCTGTTGTTCTCGTCCTCCGTCGGCGACAACATCCGCTACGGGCGCCTCAGCGCTACGGACAAGGAGGTCGAAGCCGCGGCTGCGGCGGCCCAGGCACACGACTTCATCCGCTCGCTGCCGGATGGGTACGACACGTCGGTCGGAGAGCGGGGCGTCAAGCTATCGGTGGGTCAGCAGCAGCGGATCTCCATCGCCCGCGCGTTCCTCAAGGACGCGCCGATTCTGCTCCTCGACGAACCGACGTCGGCGCTTGACGCCAACACCGAGGCCGGCTTCCTCGAGAGCCTGGAGGCCCTGATGGTGGGACGGACGGTCGTGATCGTGGCCCACCGCCTCTCCACCATCCGCTCGGCTGACCGGATCTACGTTCTCGACTCGGGCCGTGTCGTCGAGACCGGCACCCACGCCGAGCTGCTGGCGGGCGGCGGGAGGTACCGCGCCCTCCACACCCGCCAAATGTTGGACTCCGGCCCGGAGGTCGAGGGGCCGCCGAAGGCCGTCGTTTCCGATCGGTGACGAGCCCGCAATCCAGGCTGATTCCTCGGCCGGCCTCAGAAGTAGATGGGGTCGACGTAGAAGCCGTTCTCCTGCAGCCCTTCGGGCTCGGGTATTTCGAATGCCCAGAAGTCGAATCGCTCGATCTCCTCAGCCATCGACGACACCACCCGGAATGTCCGCGCTGACTCCGAGGTGAAAACGGCCAGATGGGTTGCACCACGATCAGCGGCGATGACGCTCCATTCCTCCAGCAATCGGCGGTAATCCGACTCGCCGCCATTGGAGAAGCCGTGGTCCAAGACGAGCGAGCGTCTGCTGGTCGTGATCACGCCGTCGCATTCCTTCGTCACGGTGAGGAGCCGCTGCCCGACGCCGACGACCGCAGCGTCGAGCACACGAATGTCGCTCCAGGAGTACTGATCGGGATCACGCCCGAGTCGACCGCCAAGTGTGCGGGCGTCATACGCGGCATAGGGAGGGGAGCCTCCGTGGCATGCATTGAGGGTGGCGCAGATTGAAGCGGCGTCTGCCTCCGTCGCCGGCGTGCTTCCGCCCGGCGCGACATGCACGTCGGAGCAACGGATGAGGGCGCGAAGCGGTTGAACCGACCAAGGCGGCACACTTTCGACGAACTTGCGTACCGGATGGTTGTCCACGGAAACGTAGAAGGCGATGGAGTCGGTGCTACGGGAGTAGGTGTCGCGCCCGAACGTGCACAATGCCCAGAAGACGCCGCCACGAGCCGTCGCCGGATCGATGCGAACGTGGTGCTCGAGGAACAAGCGCTTCCGCTCCCCATTGATCTCGATTGGCTGCACTGCACCGCAGTACACGCCCGCGACGTCGCCTTCGACCTCAGCGACGTAGATCGTGCAGTCCTCCATCAACCGGCTCGGAGCGAAGTAGTCGTCGCCGTGGTCGAAGGTCATGAGGGTGAGCGGCTCCCGCCCCAGCCGGAGCGGAGCGTGACGCTCGAGCTGCGCAAGACCCCGGGCATCTTCCGGCCGAGCCAGCCGAATTGTGGTGCCGGGTGGCGCCGCGGGCATCGTGCGGGCGCGTGTGATGCGGTGCGGCTCCTTGTCTTCGATCCAACACGACACCGACCATCGCTTCCCATCGGCGCCGACGAGGACAGCCGTACCTTCCACGTTGCTCGC
>JBKJLN010000234.1:0-5387 GCA_046596935.1 Acidimicrobiales bacterium | reverse complement strand
GCTGGCCCGCCGCCTCCCGTTCCCTGCGGCGGTGTTCGTGCTGGCGACGTTGGCCGTCTTCGTGGTCGGGCAGCTTTCGCTCCGCTACCTGCCGGCCGAGGTGCAGCCCCACCGGTGGCCCGACCATCGGTGGCTCGATGTCTTCGCCCGCTGGGACACCGGGTGGTACTGGCACATCGCCAAGGACGGCTGTTTCTACGACGGCCCCGGCCGCCAGTCGGCGGTGGCCTTCTTCCCGGCGTACCCCTTCGCCATGCGGGCGGCCTCGTACGTCATCCCGGGCGACCTGATCGTCGCCGGCGTCGTGCTCCCATAATCGCGGGCTGGAAGAGGAACGAACCGGCGATCACGTCGGTCGAGCGGTAGCCCCTAATGCGCGGTCGCGGGCGACCGAGGCCCAGCCCCAAAGTGCCATTGGATGGCGCGGCGTGACCGCACGAAGGCGTGCCCCTTATCGACGGAGCGCAAGACCCCGTCGGCGCGCCCGATCAGCGCATCGCTATCGCGGTCCGCGTTGGGGTCTACGGATCCGACCTGATCCAAATAGCTGCGCCCTTACCTCCGATCGCCATCACCGCCCATATTCGCTTCGCCGTCCTGAGGCTGGCCGTCCGACCGCGGAGAGGATTGGCGTATTGCTCCAGCGAGCACTCGTAGCCGCACGGGCCGCCGCGGAGGCTGACCCCGTCGACTGCGAGTGTCCCACTATCTGTCCCACTAGTGGCTGTCGGAACGGGCGCCTACTAACGCAGACCCCTACCGACGGATGAGACAACGAAAGTAGTCCTGACCTGCGCAGACCTGACACGGGCGCCGTCGGGCGCCTACTGCTGAGACGCCGCTCAGGCCTTTCCTAAACCGTGTGCGCGTGTTCGAATCACGCCGGGAGCGCCACCATCCACCTGCGGATTCAACACAAGATGCCGGGAGAGAGCTGTTGAGGCGAACCACGGATGCCACAACTGCGGGGAATTGTCAGCCGCGCCACCGGGTTCCATCCCCGGTGGATGCTCCAGTGATCGGCCCCCCAGCAACGGCCGACGAACGTTTCGCAGTGTTCGTCCTGCCCGAGGTGGAGGTGTTGTTGCGCGTGGCTCGTACGCTCACGCCCAGTCATCCCGACGCCGAAGATCTCGTGCAGGACACCTTGATCCGGGCGTTCCGAGGCATTGACGGATTCGATGGCGCCCATCCCCGAGCCTGGCTGCTGACGATTCTGCGCAACACCCAGATCAACCGAACCCGCCGGCGACGTCCCGAGCTGCTCGACGACCCCGACCGAACAATGTCCACGTTGGCTGACACCTCCGCCACCGGCCAGAACGTCGAGACGTTGGTGCTCGACGCCACCTTCGATGCAGTCGTCGAAGATGCCTTTCTCGGCCTGGCGGATGATTTCCGCCGGGCCATCGAGCTCGTCGATGTCAACGGACTGACCTACGCCGAGGCCGCCAGCGTGATGGGCGTTCCCGTCGGCACGATCATGAGCCGGATCCATCGCGCCCGCCGCCAAATGCGTGACCGGCTGACCGCCGCCGGCTTTGTCCCGAGGAGCGAGCGATGACGCCTTTCCGCCGTGCATCCACACGTCCGATGAATTGCAAGCAGGTTGGCCGACGCCTGCAGAGCTACCTCGACGGTGACCTCGATGACCTCACCGCACGGCGCATCATCCGTCACCTCGAGGACTGCCGGCGCTGTGGTCTGGAGGCCGCCGCTTATTCCGAGATCAAGGCGAGCCTGGCCCGCCGGGCGCATGACGTCCCGAACGACGCCGTGACCCGGCTCCGAGCTTTCGGCCAGCGACTCGCCCTCGACGGCCCACCTCCGACACGACACGACCTGCCGGACGAGACCCAGGGCGCGTAGCAACTCCGAGGTCGAGCCCTACCGGGGTCGAGCCCAGCCGGCGGTTGTTTTGGCCGACCAACGCGAAGTGGTCGGTCGATCGTGTTCATGAGTTCGTAAGGCACGTTGCGGACAACCCGGTTGCGCAGACGGGTTCCTTCGGTGACAAACACGACCAAGGAGCGATTCATGAAGATCCGAACGCGCACAGGCCTTCGCGCACTAGCCGCAGCGGCCCTGACCGCATCAGCCGTCGGGCTCATCGGCACGACCACTGCCCTGGCCCAGGGCGGAGGTGCCACCCCCGTGCAGGCGACGCTCGGTGGGCAGACATACAAGGCTTTCACCACCGCAACGATCCGCTTCGACCCCGTCGCAGAGACGGTGACCGTGCCCCTCCATGTCGGGTCGACACGGGGCGGGGCCGACAAGGTCTCGTATGTCGTGACCGACTCGTCCGACGAGGCCGACGCTCAGGCGCGGGGCCTGAACTACTCCCCGAAGCTGGCCAACGCCCTCGGCACCAAGGCCGTCCAGCGGGTGACCGTGCGGGCTGACGGGAGCTGGGACTTCGCCGGAGGCGTCGACTTCGCCCCCGTTCGCCAGGTCTCCCCAGGTCCAGCCGGCAACGAGTTCCTCGGCGGCAGCTACACCCCGGGAGCGAATGGCGACGCGAACTACAGCCCCCTCGTCACGACTGGGAACGGCATCGTGTACGACGCCACGCCGGTGCAGAACGCGACAGGTACCCACGACTCGCTCGTGAGCATCGATGTCGTACGCAAAAGCGTCACCCTGCACTCGTTCTTCGGGTTTTGGAACGGGCATCGCACCGTGTACCTCCACAATGACGCGTCCTCTCCTGTGGTTGCGGCAGCTGAGGGGTCGATTTACGCCCCCAACCTCGACGCAGCACCCGGCCTGGGCAACAACGATCCGAAGACCTCGGCCCGCAACGCCATCATCCCGATCGTCAACGGCGAAGTCGGGCCGACCAACCCTGCACGGCAGGGCCTGAACTCCGCGCTGCGCGGTGAAGGCGACCCCCTGAACATCAACCAGGACATCCCCGGGCAGGGCAACGGTCGCTACAGCCCCGTCTGGGACGTCCACCCCGTCTTCTGGACCCAGGCTGCGATCGACGCTGGCAAGCGCAAGGTACTCGTCAGCGGGAGTGATGTCGCCAGCGCCTTTGGAAACGGCTACATCACTGGAGCCGGCGGACCGGCGAACCCGAGCCTTGGCGGCTTCCCCGCTGCCGACTTCATCTCCAATTGCCCGCTCATCGCCCTGTCCTGAGCCAATCACCTGCCGTGGTCGGGAGCCGCCCTTCTTCGGGCTCCCGACCACGACCGCGCGTCTTGGCGCGCGACCGCTCTCTCTCCTCTCCTCTCGAACGGACCCCATGACCCGCCACAAGATTTGCACCGCGCTCGCGTGCCTCGCCGTGATCGGCGCCTCCGTTGCGGCCAGCGTCGTCGGCGCAGCCTCCACAGGCGCCGCTGTCCTCACCGCACCGGCTGCTTCGTATGTGCTTGCCAGCGCCGTCGCCTTCGACGGGCAGAGCGCTGGACCCACGGCGGCATCCCGCACTGTGACGCTTCCCGCGCTGGTAGGACTCGGTCCTGACGGACAGCGTGTTGCGTACATCGTCACCGAGTCTTCCAACGCCGACGACGCCCAACGTCTCGGTGTCAACTTCTCTCCCAAGCTGGCGAACGCCCTTGGCACGGCGGCAGTCCAGCGGGCCACGGTCCGCAAAAACGGCAGCTACCGTTTCGCAGGGACGGTGGATTTCTCGCCCCGCCACGTTCTCATCCCCGGGGCGGCGCCGAATTACTTCCCCCCCACCGACTTCGCCCCCGGAGCCGTCGCCGATCCCCTTTACAGTCCGCTGGTCACCACCGGCGACGGCATCGTGCGCAACGCACCTCACCTGGCCAACGCTTCGGGCATCGCCGACACCGTCACGACGTTCAACGTCAAGGCGTCGACCGTCACCCTGAGCCTCATCCAAGGCTTCTACGAGGGGCACAGCGTGCAGTACATCCGCACCGAATCGAGCGATCGACTCGTAGCCGCCGTGGAAGACAGCACGTGGGCACCTCTCCTCGCAGACTCGCCGGGTCTGGCCAGCAACGACCCGGCAACCTCGGCACGCGAAGCCATCGTTCCCATCGTCAACGGGCAGACGGGTGCCGACAACCCCCAGCGTCAGGGACTGAACAGCGCATTGGCGGGCGATGGTGCTCCCCTCAACATCATCCAAGAAGAACCGGCCGCACCGACCGATCCCTCGAGCGCGTTTTACAGCCCCGTTTGGGACGTCTCCCCTGCCGTCTGGTCGAGCGCGTCCATGCCAACTCAGCTACGGGATGCACAGCTGCTGCAACCGCTCGCGCAAGACGGAACCATCAGCAGCGCCGGACAAGGCCCCTACAACGCGTCCCTTGGGCTGCGGGCGTCGGGAGCCGTCTCGATGTGTCCGGTCATCGCCGTCCTGATCTAAAGCCTTTTGTGCGTGTTCAAATGCCGCCGGAGCCACAGAGACTGGTCATTCGATTTCCGCCCGGCCAACTTGGGGGTGTCCGATCGTGTTGGCCCACGACGCGGTAAGGATGCGCTCCGTGCCCAATACTGCGGCGAACTCGAATCGGACATGAGCGAGGACCAGCCACCCACCGGCCACCGGGGGGCGCCTATCCCTCAGGACGAACCGCTCCGGCTCGCATCGCTCGCCGCCTATGAGATCCTCGACACGTCCCCTGAAGTCGCCTTTGACGACCTGGCTCGGTTGGCGGCCCGCCTGCTCGAGGTTCCCATCGGTCTGGTGAGCCTGGTGGATGCGGAACGGCAGTGGTTCAAGGCGCGGGTCGGACTCGATCCCGTCGAGACGCCGAGAGAGGACTCTTTCTGCGCCTGGGCAATCCTCGAGGAACCGGACGCCGGGGTGTTCTTCGTGCCCGACGCCGCCGAGGACCCCCGCTTCGCTGCGAACCCGCTGGTGACCGGAGCACCGGGCATTCGCTTCTACGCCGGTGCTCCGGTTCGGTCTCCCGACGGGTTCGCTCTCGGCACGATCTGCGTCATCGACACGAAGGCCCACGCCGTTCTCGACGACCAGGCTCGGGACACCCTGATGATGCTGGCCCGCCACGTCGGTCAGCAGCTCGAGTTTCGCCGCGCGGTCAAGCAGGTCGCTCTCTCGGAGGCTCGTGGCCGGGCCCTCGTCGACAACGCCTCGGACATCGTCTTGGTACTCGGCGCCGACGGCGCAATCACCTACGTGAACGCTGCCTCTGAGCAGATCCTCGGATGGGACCCAGCATCGTCGATTGGCTCGAATGCGCTCGGATTGGTGCATCCGGACGATCTCGAGGTCGTGCTCGGCTCCTTCGCCCGGACGACGGATATCCCCGGTCTGAACGTGCCCCTCGAGTTCAAGGTCGCCCACGCCGACGGCTCGTGGGTTCCGGTCGAAGCGGTCGCCAACAACCGGCTCGACGATCCTGCCGTACGCGGCATCATCCTCCACGTCC
>JBKJLN010000043.1:0-3298 GCA_046596935.1 Acidimicrobiales bacterium | reverse complement strand
GCCGAGTTCTACAACGTGCCGGTCGACCAGCTGCTCCCGCGGGATGTCAACGGCGCCCTCACGGCCATGGGCAGCAACTCGGCGGCCGGGTCCGTGCGCACGGCCGACGGCGACGCTGCAGCCCGCGAGGCGAACGGCCGGGTCACCATCGACCTCACCACCGGCGACAGTGAGACCGTCGTCGACCCCACGCCGCCTCGGGGCATCCGGCGAGATCAGGACGAGCGGGTTTCCATCGACCTGACCCGTTTGCAGAGCATCGCCGCCCAGGAGCGCGAAATGCTCACCCGCTACCTCGGGATGATCCAGGTACAGCGCCAGGACTTCAACGGTCGCGTCCTGACCATCCGCAACGAGGACCTGCGGGCCATCGCCTGCCTCTTCGAGACATCGACCGACAGCATGCGTCGCCGCCTCGACGAGCTGGGTCTCCGCCGCTAAACCCCCTCCTTGCCGACGGCGCAGCGAACCATCAGTTCGGCGGCGTCGGGAGCGCCAGCGAGCAGCCGCACGTGAGCGGAGCCAGCACTACCGGCGCAGCGAACCATCAGTTCGGCGTCTACGTCCATATTCCGTTCTGCGCCCGCCGCTGCGACTTCTGCGCGTTCGCCACCTGGACCGACCGGCACCACCTGCACCAGGCGTACGTCGACGCGTGCTGTCGCGAGGTGGACGAAGCCGGCCTGCCCCCGGCGACGAGCGTCTTCTTCGGCGGGGGCACGCCTTCGCTGCTCGATCCTGCTCTCCTCGTCGGGATTCTCGATCGGATCGACCTCGCTCCGGACGCCGAGGTCACCGTCGAATGCAATCCGGACACCGTCAACGAGGAGCTGCTGAGCACCTACCGAGCCCACGGCGTCAACCGCCTGTCGTTCGGGGTGCAGTCGATGGTGCCATCCGTGCTCGCGTCCCTGGGACGGACCCACGATCCCGACAACGTGCGCCGGTGTGCCGACCTGGCGCGCAGTCTGGGCTTCGCCACCTGGAACCTCGACCTCATCTACGGGGCGGCTGGCGAATCCCTCGATGACTGGCAACGGACGCTCGACGCCGTGCTCGACCTCGAACCGCCCCATGTCAGCGCCTATGCCCTGACCATCGAGGCGGGAACGCCCCTCGCCGCTGACTCGCTCCGCCATCCCGACGACGATGATCAAGCCGACAAGTACATCGCCGCCGAGACCGCCTTCGCTTCCGCCGGACTGGCGTGGTACGAGATCTCCAACTGGGCCCGGCCTGGGAATGCATGCCGCCACAATCAGCTCTATTGGAACCAGGGTGCGTACCGGGGCATCGGATGCGCCGCCCACTCGCACCTCGACGGTCGCCGGTGGTGGAACCTCCGCACCCCCGACCGCTACATCGGCGCCGTCGGTGCCGGCGCCTCGGTGGTGGCCTCCGAGGAGTATCTCGACCTCGAGGATCGACGGATTGAAGCGCTGCAGCTCTCGCTCCGCACGGCCGCCGGCGTTCCCTCTGAGGCTCTGAGCGACGGCGATCGGGGCCGGCTGGATGGCTTGGTGGTCGAAGGAAACGGCCGGACGACACTGACTCCTCGCGGACGACTGCTGGCCAACGAAGTGGCCGTCAGCCTTCGCTGAGGAATCAGGGGGCGGGAGGAGGCGGGGGGAGAGAAACGAGCTGCCCGGGGAGGAGGAGGTCGGGGTCGGGAGTGAGCGACCGGTTGCCGGCGACCAACAGGCGCCAGTAGGGATCGATCTCGGAGTCGCTGACCGGGCGATTCCACCGGTCGACCAGCACCGCCTCGGCGATGCTCCAGAAGTGATCGCCCGCTCGCACGAGATGGGTTCCACCATCGTCCATTCCGACGGGCATCGCCGTTCGTCCACTGGGGCCAGGGGCCGCGGCGGTGGGCGGGTCGTCGGCTCCCGGAGGTCGAGCGACGTCGGCGTCGGGTAGACGGCGCATCACCACCGCGTCGTCCCGTTCGGCGGCAGGGACAGAAGTGGCGGGGCCGGCGGTCGGATGGTTCCGTGCCGATGCCGGGGCCGCCGTCATCCCGACCGCCAGGGTCACGCCGAGAGCCGCCCGCGTCAGACGGCGCACCACCGCGGGCACGCCGGCGTCGGCCAGGCGGACCACCGCGGCCGGGAGGTGGAGTGCGTGCACAAGCATCGCCAGTGCCGTGACCACCAACAGGTAGGAACCGCCGGCCAGCGCCAAGAGCCGCAGGACGGCGACGACGGCGGTCTCGGGACCGAGCCGTTCCAGCCAGACGCTCGGTTCTTCGATTGACGGTGCTGGCAGGGCGCGTCCCAGTTGGTGCAGCCAGCCCACGGCCAACATCAAGACGCCGAGCCACACCGTGAGGGCCAGCCACGATCGCAAGCGACTGGCGCTCATGGAGCGGTTGTCAGGTCGAGGCGGTGTTCACGTCCATCTGCGTCCCGAAGGATGGCGGCGCCACATCCTCCTGGTGACACGGCCACGGCGGTGGAGATCTCGGCCACCTGCCTGGCCGTCACCTCCTCGCCCACAGCGGCCCAGTCGTCGAACACGAACAATCGGCCGCCCGGGCGTAGGACGGCCGGCGTGGGTTGGCGGTCACAGTCCCAATCACCGACGACCACCAGATCGCCGGCGTTGCCGACCGACCACCGCTCGTTTCCGATGCGAACCTCGCTCCCGTCAATGCGCACCGGCTCGGCTGGCCACACCCGCGCCGGCGTGCTGGTCGAGGGCGCCGCCACCGACGCAGCGATCGGAGGAGCAAGGTCGGCGGCCGAAGGGCGTGCGGGGAGGACCGGCGCCGGCGACCGGGCGAATGAGACCAGAAGGACGGCGGCGGCGCCGAGCAACGGCAGCGCGACAACGACGCCGAGACGTGGCTGTCGAGTGCCCCGTTGCTCGCTCTCACCTGCCCCCGAGGAGTCGGCCTCGGCCGCCTCTCCCGACGGACGGATTCGCTCGAGCCAACGACGCCATCCCCTGCGATCGGGTGCCCCCAAGACCTCACGGAGGCGAAGGAAGGCGGCGTCGGCGTCGGCCATCGATCCGAACGCAGGGTCACGCGCAACGTCCTGGGTGGACGGTTCGGGACTCGTCGTCATCCCCCTGGAATAACAGGAGATGACAGGAGATGCAACTCTTACTTGAAGGCGCTCCGGATCTTCGAGAGGAACCCGGTATCGGCCGGGGCGACGTCCTCGGCACGGAGGGCCGCTAACCGGCGCACCACCTCGTCCTGTTCACGATCGAGGCCGGTGGGGGTGTCGACGAACACCTGCAACAACAGGTCGCCCCGCGGCCGGCCCCGCCCGCCGGGAACTCCTCGACC
>JBKJLN010000468.1:0-2891 GCA_046596935.1 Acidimicrobiales bacterium | reverse complement strand
CTCGTCGACGCCGATGCGATAAAGACCGTCGAGGCGATCATCGACGAGGTGTTCGGCCACGACCCGCTCGACGATGTTGTCGACCGCCTGCCACGAGCAACCCATCAGCGTGGCCGTGGTCGTCTTGTCAGTCCGCTGCACCAACCAGGCGACGATGTCTTCGAAGTCGCGGGTGTGGCGAGCGCCGGGCCGAGCCCAGGCGACGTCTTCGGTGCGGACCCGGCCGCAGCGCTTGCAGGCCAGGCGGCGGATCTCACCCTCGAGCCACACCCGGCACTTGCCGAGGTTGACGTGACGCCAGCGGCGAACCGCGGTGTCATAACGGGACCCCGTCGACCAGCCGCACGCGCAGCGCAGACGACGGCTGGTGTTGCGGACCCCGACGACGATCCCGGCGTCGGTGAAAGAGACGGACACGACGCTCGCGCCGGCGAGGCCGAGCATCCGGTTGAATGCGGTGGTGACGCGCACGTGGGGCGCTCCTTGTTCGGTTGTCTTGGTCGACGTCCGAACCTAAAAGGGAGCCGCCCCGCGTGCGCGTCTTTCGCGCCACCGGCCCACCAGTCATTCATGCACTCCCACCAGCGCCGACGGGACTCCGAGCCCGCCTCGACATCCACACAAAGTGGAGGAGGGGAACCTATGTTCCCTTTCGACGAAAGGGAGGCTTCATGCCCGTCAATCCCATCCCGGATAACTATCCGCAGGTCATTCCGTACCTCACGGTCGACGGTGCCGCGGAGGCGATCGACTTCTATGTCTCGGTGCTCGGCGCCAAGGAGCGCGTGAGGATGCCGGGGTCTGACGGCAAGATCGGCCACGCCGAGCTCGAGATCGGTCGCGGCATGGTGATGCTCAGCGATGAGTTCCCCGATATGGGAGGCAAGAGCCCCAAGACCGTCGGCGGCACTCCAGTCACGGTGATGACCTACGTCGAGGATGTCGACGCCGTCTTCGAACGAGCGCTGAGCGCCGGCGCCACGGAGCGGCGCCCGCTCGAGAACCAGTTCTACGGGGACCGTTCGGGTCAGTTCGAGGACCCTTACGGCCACCTCTGGTACGTCGCTTCGCATGTCGAGGATGTCTCCGAAGAGGAGATGGCGAAGCGCTCGGCCGAACTCATGGGCGGAGAGACACCGGCCTGACACGATGCTCTATGGGTTCCGCCGATGAACGCAAGCAAGGTGTCGATGGTCATCCGACCCGAGTCCACTGAGGATCACGACGCCATTCGTCAGGTCGTCGCTGCGGCGTTCGGGTCAGACGCGCAGGCGATCCTCGTCGAGCGGATCCGGGCCTCGCCTGAGTACGAGCCCGAAATGGCGCTCGTCGCAACCATCGGTGACGCCGTCGTCGGACACGTGATGATCAGCGGTGCGCTCATTCGCAACGATGACGGCGAGCGGCGGATCAGCATGCTCTCGCCCCTCGCCGTGGTGCCCAGCCGGCAGCGGGAGGGCGTTGGCAGTGCTCTCGTGCGCGCGGCGATCGCGGCCGCGGATGCGCGAGGCGAGCCCCTCGTCATCCTGGAGGGCAACCCCGCCTACTACGGGAGGCTGGGATTCGAGCACTCCACGCGTTACGGGATCGAGATCCGTCTACCTGAGTGGGCATCTCCTGAAGCGGCCCAGGTCATGCGGTTGTCGTCGTTCGATACTGGGGAGTCGTCGCTTCAGGGAGTCGTGGTCTACCCCAAAGCCTTCGAGGACCTCGAGTAGCTGACGGCCTCGGGACGTCTTGATATCGACGTGGCGATGACTTGCATCGAATAACGCGCGCGTCATAACCCGCAGTCCGACGTGGTTTCCCACGAGCCCTGTCGGCGCTTATGCCGCCGCAGAATCTGCGCTCTGCGCAGCCATCCCACCACGTCTCAAACAGTTCCGAGCGCCCTTTCGAGCAGTTGGCGGTTGTCGAGCATCCACCGTGCGCTGCGCACGCGCCAGGTGACGGCCCACAGCAATTCGTGGCCGCTGAAGGGAGGTCCCCCGCCGAGGAGCCCGAAGGGTTGAGGTTGCGTTCCCTCAAGCGATACACCGGCATCGATCGCTTCTTGAGCAGCTGTGCGTACAGCGAGCTCGATCATCAAGTCAATCAAGGCCTGCCGCCGGGTGGCCTCGAGCCCATAGCCATCGCACATCACCCGAGCTCGTGCCGCTCGTAGAGCCGCTGGCGGTAGCCCTTGACGTTCTGCAACATCGTCATCGTGCAACTGGGCGTTGAGCCACACCGCCTGGGCGAGATCCCAGAGCTGTCCAACCGGTCCGGTCGTGTCCCAATCGATCAGCGCAACAGGAATTCCGTCGCGAGCGATCACATTCCAGGGTGCAGCGTCACAGTGCCCAACGATCCTCGGGCGGCCCGGAAGGCTTCGACCCCACCACGGCATCCAGCTCACCCACGGCGGGGGGTCGAAGCTGAGAAGCGCACCGTGTGCGTCCGCGAGCAGCTGGCCAAGCTTCCAGATGCCGTCGTCAGACCAGCCGCCGGAAGGCGGCCCAACGTCGCCTTCGATGAAGTACAACGTCTCGCGTCCATCAGCCGCGAAGCCATCGCCGGCAACTCTCGGCGCACATGCCAAACCCTGGCGCTCCAAGTGCTCTAGGACGGCATGCACCGAACGAGTCCACGGCCGACTCTCTCGAAGGACGAGGCCGCCGTCCCTTGCCGTCGGCGTCGAGCCGCCGCCTTCCAGAGGAACTTCCGATCCCGTCGGCACCCCCATCGTTTACCAAACGCTCGAACACATTCCCGGTCGATGTCCCTTGGAATGTGCGACCTTCAGTCGGCGAGCGCGCCTTCGATGGCGCCGCGCGCATTTTGCTGTAGGTGCGGCACATCTCGGTAGTACGACAGCCCGATCAACGATGGGGCGATCGCCCAACCACGCG
>JBKJLN010000461.1:0-5511 GCA_046596935.1 Acidimicrobiales bacterium | reverse complement strand
GTCTGATCGGTCTCGGCCTTGATGTACGCGTCTCCGACTCGAACGACTGCTCGGTCCTGATGAGCGACCAAGATCTCCGCGAGGACCATGCGGGCATCCTCACAGAGCCCCGGACTCGATTTGCTCGAGTTCTCGCGCTACCCCCGATCCGGAGCCATCGTCGGATCTTGCGCGGCGGATCCGGCCGCGTCACATGATGTCGTCGTGACCGACCACCCGATCCTCGCTGAGCTACTCGAACGATGCCGCGTCGACCATTCCGCATGGATCAACGGTGACGGCTCCCACTACCAGCTTCCCGACGACGGCACGATCCTCGGAGCCGTCGGTGGCTACAGCCTCGGGGGTACCGAGACGTCCGCTCGTCAACGATCGGTCGCCGCTGCGTGGCGGCGCGGCACCGGAGCCGTCGAGTTCGTAAATGGGGATGTGAACGGCGACCTCGCATGGCTGACGTTCATCGAGCGCGGCTCCGTCGAGTTCGTCTCCGATCCTGAAGGCGCGACGCGTCGGTGGGATCTTCGTGTCACGGAGATATTCCGGCGGTCCACCGATACTTGGGAACGGGTGCACCGGCACGCCGATCCGCTTGTCGACCGACATGGACTGAACGAGGTCGCGCAGCTTCTGACGTAACGCCAAGCCTGTCCGGCTCCCTCGCGTCGTCCATCGGTGGGCACGCTTCCTGTCCGACACGTCGGATCGTGGGACGGCAAGCTTCTCGACCTCTTGCTGGCCATGCCCCCGAATTGCCGGCCCGGAAGCATGCTCAGAGCGGGTCCTGTGGGCGAGGCCTGCCTCGACCTACGACGCGCCGGCGCTACGGCAGGTACTGCACCTCGATCGCCATGGGAAGGAGGTGTTGGAAACGGAAGGTCGGGTGACCAGGGACCGGCTCCTCTACGGCTCCAGCATCTACACCCTGGGCGGCAACCTTCTCGCGAAGTTCGGTCACCGCCGCCGCGGATCGCACCAGGACCCCGAAGTGCTCGTAGGTCAGCGTCCTCGCCGCTTCGTGCTCACGAATGTTGATGTACGAACGGGTGCCGATCGCAATGGTCAGCCGGCCGCCTTGACGAAGGTCGGCCAGTTCCCGCCACCCGAAGATCTCTCCGTAGAAGGCTTGAACCGCGTTCCGGTAAGCCTCGGAGAGCGTGCCCGGAGGAACGGCCATTGCGACGTGCGTGAGCGCCAACGTGTCCACGTGCCCAGGATGGCGCGCGAACGAGATCGATGCCACAGAGGCCGTCGTCAGCGTCGCAGCGCCTCGAGTGCCTCGACCGTCTCCTCGACCGTCAGGCGCGTTGTGTCAAGAACGGTGACCCCCACGACGTCGCGCCATTGATCCATCGCTGAGTGAATCGCCCGGAGGATGTCCTCCGGTGGCTGTCGGCGACCCTCGCGCGCAACCGCTCGCTGACAGACGAGCTCGACATCGGGGTGCAGGACAATGAGACGCCAATCGACGCCATTGAGGGCCCGGCGCCAAGCGGCGTGGGTATACGGCTCCCACGGCACGGCGCCGTCTACATAGATGCCCGGGGCGTCGATGACGCAGGTGTAGTCGGCAGCGCCGTACCGGCGTGCCATGTCGCCACAGATGTCGACTGCGACCTGCCATTGGATCAATGTTTCCTCTGGTGGAGGAATAACGGCCATCGGCAAGCGGAATCCGGACTTGACATGCCCGCGTATGCCATCGAGATCGACGAGGGCTGTCGGGGGTCCGTCCGTAGGGTCGGCACCTCCGGTGAGCGCGGCGGCAGCAGTCGATTTTCCAGCACAGGGGGAACCGGTGAGAACGAGTGTCGGCGGCACCATTTCCCGACCCTGTCACAAGGTGCTTGGCCATCACCTCCATCCGGCCATCTGGGGCATGTACCAGCCCCGCCGTGGTGGCGTGAGACACTCGGCCCGTGGACCACAGGATCTCGGGTGTCGAAGCCGTCGTCGTCCTGAATGAGCGCATGACCCCCCATCTCGGACTGATCTCGCATGGCGGCTGAACTCGAACGACTTTCGTTCTCGTCGGCTCGCGCGTGGAGAGCCTGGCTGGAGGCCAACCACAGCACCTCGCCAGGCATCTGGTTGATGATCGCCAAGAAGGGCAGTGGTGTCGAGAGCGTCACCTACGACGAGGCAGTCGATGAAGGCCTCTGCTTCGGGTGGATCGACGGACAAAAGGCCAAGCACGACGACCAGTACTTCCTGCAGCGCTTCACGCGACGAACCAAGCGCAGCCCATGGTCGAGAATCAACACCGAGCGCGTGGCTCGGCTCGTGAAGGCGAAGAGGATGCAACCCGCGGGTCTTCGCGAGGTCGCGGTCGCCAAGGCGGACGGGCGCTGGGAGGTCGCATACGCCGGCCAGGCATCCGCCCTCGTGCCCGAGGATCTCCAGGAAGCGCTCGACGCATCACCCGCAGTTGCCGGTTTCTTCGCCGAACTCGACAGCGCCAACCGTTTCGCCATCCTCTACCGAATCGGCGCGGTCAAGAGGGCGGAGACACGAGCAAAGAAGATCGCCGGTTTTGTCGCCAGTCTGGAGCGTGGGGAGGCGCCGCATCCTCGCAAACAGAAGTAGGCGGCGAAAACGCTCGCGTAGGCGACGGCGCATAGGACGTCCCGGAGCCGTGGTGGACGCGCGGGGGTGGCCGAGATTGTTGCGAGGCAGTGTTGGCGTAGTCGATCATGCCTGCGTGACCGACGCGCCCCCGCCTCTCGACCCAGATCCTCGGACGGCAGACGAGCGCGAGATGCTGCTCGGGTTCTTGCGCCGACAGCGCGAGACGGTGCTACGGGTCGCGGAGGGTCTCACGGACGAACAAGCCCGTTGGACTCCGCCGGGTCGGCTCACCCCAATCATCGCCATCCTCAATCACTTGCCGTACGTCGAGTGGCGTTGGATTGATGGGCGCTACCTCGGGGAGGAGGTCGCCCGTTCCGAGGAGGTCGAATTCCGAGTTCCTCCTGGGCGGCAGCTCGACGACGTGATCGCCGATTACCGGACAAGGGCCGCGCGAACTGAAGAGATCGTGCGTGGAGCCTCCGGGGTCGAGGCGGAATGCCCAGGGCATCCCTCCCAACCGCCACGGCCCGGCCTGAACCTCCGCTGGGTGCTCCTGCACCTCATCGAGGAGACTGCCCATCACGCTGGCCATGCCGACGCCACGCGAGAGATGTTGGACGGCACGACGATCTGGTGACCTTCGGCTGACCCGGCGTTGTGTCAGGCGGACGGCGACCGATCATGACGTCGATCACGGTTCTCGAACGTGGCGCCGGATTCCACTACCTCCGGCGGGCCGACGGAAGCATCGTGATTATCCCCGCTCGGCGGGGAGGTCCCGCCTACGTTCCGCAGGGTGATCGGACTCCTCGGCGCGGCAGGAGCAGCGCTCGTGCTCGGACTGTTCGGTACGGCCTTGCTCATCCGCTTCCTCGTAGCTCGGGGCGTCGGCCAGCCCATCCACGAGGCCCTCACACAACATGCCGCGAAGGCGGGAACGCCGACCATGGGCGGCCTGATCCTTTCCGTCGTCGCACCGGCCGGCTACGGCGTGGGGTTGCTGGCGCTCGGCCGGGCGCCGACGGCGAACGGGCTGGTACTCGTCGGCGTCATCGTCGCCGGCGGTGTCGTCGGTGCCCTTGACGACTGGCTCAAGGTGCGACGGGGCCGGAACACGCTTGGGCTTCGCGAGCGGCAGAAGACCGTGCTGCTGCTGGCTGTGGCCGGCGGTTACGTCGCCTTCTCCGTCATCGACGGCGTCACCTGTCGCGCCCCCTCACTGGCCCGATGCGAGCCGTTGCCGAGCCTCGGGATCGTTGGCTGGGCCGTATGGGTGCTCATCGTCGTATGGCTCACCACTAACTCGGTCAACTTCACTGACGGGCTCGACGGGCTCCTGGCGGGAACCGCCATCGCCCCCTTGGGGTTACTCGCCGCCATCGCTTTCTGGCAGTTTCGCCATCCCGACCTGTATGGCACCGCCGGCGCGCTCGACGTGGCCCTGGTGATGATCGCCATCGCCGGCGGGTGCGTTGGACTGCTGTGGTGGAGCGCTCCACCGGCCAAAGTGTTCATGGGAGATACCGGCTCATTGGCGATCGGGTGCGCGATAGCGATCGCCGCGCTCAACCTCCAGGTGGAGCTCCTCGTGCCCGTGTTCGGCGCCATCTTTGTCATCGAGGGGCTGTCGAGCTTTGGGCAGAGGATGTGGTTCAAGCTCACGCGAGCCGTTCGGTCGGACCACCAGCCCCAACGCCTCCTCAAGATGGCCCCGCTCCACAACCACTTCGAGTTGCACGGGTGGCCGGAGACCACAGTGACGATCCGGTTCTGGATCCTCAGCGCGCTGTCGTGCGGGCTGGCGGCGGCGATTTTCTACAGCGACGCGCTTCGGCAGGTGTAGGGAAGAGCCAGAGATGAGGGCAGTCAGAAGATCGACGTCTGCCCATCCTTCAAGTCCCGGTGGTGGCAGACGACTTTGGGCAGCGGGTTGCGAGCCCGTGGCGGCCATGAAGATGTTCGGCGGGGACAGTCCACGGTTTGGTCCTACGGTCCGAGGAGTGCCGGACCCGATCTTTGAACACCCGCGTCTCGTTGCCATCTACGACGCGCTCGATCCTGACCGCAGCGACCTCGATGCCTACGTGGCGATCGCAGAGGAACTCGGAGCACGAAGTGTGTTGGATGTCGGGTGCGGCACCGGCGTCTTTGCGCTCCTCCTCACCAACCACGGGATGACTGTGACCGGCGTTGATCCGGCGGCCGGATCGCTGGCGGTGGCCAGGGCCAAGCCGGGCGCCGATCGCGTGACCTGGATCCTCGGCGATGCCACTGCCCTTCCCGCTCTGGCCGTGGACCTGGCAACGATGACAGGCAACGCCGCCCAGGCGATCGTCGACCCAATGGACTGGGAAGCGACACTTCGCCATGTTCACGACGCTCTCCGCCCCGGTGGCTGCTTCGTCTTCGAGACACGTGATCCGGCCCGTCAGGCGTGGGAGTCATGGAACCCGGACATGTCCCGCCGGATCACCGACATCGACGGTGTCGGTCCGGTTGAGGAGTGCTACGAGGTGCTCGACGTGAACGGACCGCTGGTGACGTTCCGCTCCACGAACGTGTTCCACTCGGACGGCGAGGTGCTGACCTCGGACTCGACCTTGCGGTTCCGCGAACGCGCCGAGGTCGAAGAGGCCCTGATCCGATGTGGCTACGAGATTCTCGACGTCCGTGACGCTCCCGACCGACCGGGCATGGAGTTCGTATTCATTGCGCGCCGGGCTGGCCCGCGCCACGGCTCCGGGCCCGTGCCGCGATAACCACTTCCGACCTGCGAACCGGGCGAGGACCCCGGGCCGAACTCACGGCCCATGTCCGGTGGAGTGCGCGACCTTCAGTCGGCGAGCGCGCCTTCGATGGCGCCGCGCGCATTTTGCTGTAGGTGCGGCACATCTCGGTAGTACGACAGCCCGATCAACGATGGGGCGATCGCCCAACCACGCG